>JBLFXU010000006.1:0-24152 GCA_047609575.1 Bacteroidia bacterium
ACGCCAGAGAAGATACGCCTGTTCGAATTCGGCGAGAACGGAGAGCTGGTGCGCTCGCTAAGGGCGGAAAGTGCAGATGTCAGCAAAGATAGACGCTGGCTGTTCAAGGTGGTACGCGAAAAACGTCTGCAAGAAGGCAACCTCGTCACCGACAGGCAGGACGAGCTGGCGGTCGACAACCTCTGGTCAAAGAACGAACTACCCAGCCTGACACTGCAAGCCGACGGCATGAACCTGTCCGTTCTGTATAGCTATAGCCAGTATCTGGCGGAAAACGGTCAACCGGTGGACAAGTATCTGCGCACCTACTGGCAGAAACTGCTAATGCCCTTTACCCTCTGCGCGATGGTGCTGCTGGCCACGCCCATCAGCGCCAGCATCAGCGCCGGACGGGATCGCAGTTTTGGCTTCAACCTGGGTGTTGGCGCCCTGGTGGGCATCTTCTTCTTTCTGGGCGCTCAGATCATTTACGCAGTGGGCCAATTGTTAGGCTGGAGCGAGCCTCTGGTGGCATTGCTGCCGGCGCTGATTATCCTCCTGGTTGCCGTCTACCTGTTGCGACGGATGCGCTGGTGATAGCAGCTGCGTCACCGACATTATCACCGCACAACGCACAGGAGCAGACGTTGAAGTTGACGCTGACGGTCATACTGCCAATGCATGGCCCTGTTGACTGTGGTATCAATGCACCCGCCGCACAATCAACCCCCGGGAGAGAACCTAAACAATGGGCCTGATGCTCAGCTTTTTCCGCGCCTATCGCGGACAAACCTCACTGATGCTCCTGGCCTTGTTACTGTCGGGTGCGGCGGAAGGTATCGGGCTGTCTGCCCTGCTGCCGCTGATGAATATTGCCCTGGGGGCCGAAGCGGCAGATTTGCTGCCCGGCGGCACCAGCAACAGTGGGTTCGAGGAAGCGGTACTGGGCTTTTTGCACCAGGCCGGCATCGCCCCGACCATGGCCAACATGCTGCTGATCATTATTGGCGGTATTGCCTTCAAGTCCCTGTTCCTGCTAATTGCACAGCGACAGGTGGGCTACACCGCAGCGCAGGTGGGCACCGACCTGCGCCTGCGCATGCTGCGCGCCGTGCTGCGCAGCAAGTGGGAGTACTTTCTGCACCAGCCTGTCGGCAAGCTGACCAACGCCCTCGCCACCGAGGCGCAGCGCTCGTCTACCTCCTTCGTCAACGGCGCCACCGCCATCACATTTCTGATCCAGGCAATTATTTATGCGGCGGTGGCCTTCGCCCTGTCCTGGAAGGCCTCTGTGATCGCCATCGGTGCCGGCGTTTTTGTCATTGGCCTGTCCCACTTTCTTGTCGTTATCACACGCAAGGCTGGCAAACGCCAGACCCGCCTGATGACCTCACTGATGGCCAATCTGACCGACACCCTGCAGTCGGTAAAGCCGCTGAAGGCGATGTCCCGTGAGCACTTGGCGGACAAGGTGCTGGCACATGACACCAACCGCCTGAACAAGGCGCTGCGGCGCCAGGTATTGAGCGGTGCCGTACTCGATTCCGCGCAGGAGCTGATGTTCGCGGTATTCATTTGCCTGGGCGTGTACCTCGCCCTGGAACGCTACGATATGGATCTGCCCACCGTCATGGTGTTGGTGGTCGCGCTGGGCAGGGCATTTTCTTTCTTTGGCAAAGTACAAAAGCAGTACCAGAAATTGGCCCAGGGAGAGAGCGCCTATTGGGCAATGATGGAATCAATTGAAGACGCCGAAAGTGCGCAGGAAAACCTGAATGGGGGCATCGAGCCGCGCTTCGAGCAGCACATTCGCCTAGACAACATCGCATTCAGCTACGACCAGAGAAACCCGGTATTCCGAGAGTTGTCCCTGCAGATCGACGCAGGCACCCTGACCACCCTTGTGGGGCCATCCGGTTCCGGTAAAACCTCCATCATCGATCTCACCATCGGTCTGCTGCGGCCGCAGGAAGGTACGGTACAGATTGACGGAGTGTCCCTGGAAGACATCGACATCGCCAAATGGCGCAACATGATCGGCTACGTGCCTCAAGAAACCATCCTGCTGCATGACAGCATCCTGCATAACGTCACGTTGGGCGATCCTGCACTGACCACCGCAGATGCAGAGGAAGCCCTGCGCTCAGCAGGCGCCGCGGACTTTGTCGCAGAATTGGCCAATGGTTTGGACACCATGGTGGGCGAACGCGGGGGCAAGTTGTCCGGCGGCCAGCGCCAGCGCATTGTCATCGCACGGGCGCTGGTGAATAAGCCGCGCCTGCTGATACTGGACGAAGCCACCAGCGCCCTGGACCGGGACAGCGAAGAGGCGGTGCGCCAGACTCTGGAGGCTCTGAAGGGTCAGCTGACGATTCTGGCGATCTCGCACAACCGCGCCATGGTGCAGGCTGCGGACCATGTATTCCAGTTGTCAGGAGGTGGGGCTGTGCGACTGGACGAAGACAGTCAGTCAGACCTCTCCAAGTAAATCTTTCACGGCGCTAACCGCGCGCTGCAAATCCGATTCCGCCGGCACCCGCGCGGTAGCTAGCACATCATCCATCCAGGCAGCACAGCCCACTCCCCGCATTTTTGTATGCACCAGGGTGATGTCTCGTGACAGCGGCTGCCAGAACCAGCGCATAAGTACATTGTATAACGCACCACCAAGGCGGAAGTCCCGCTCTATGCTATCGCCCGCGTCGCGCATACCACCCAGATCAAACATTCTTACCGGCTTGCCCGTGGCACAGGCTTCCGACAGCATCGCGATGCTGTCAGCCGTCACAATCAAGCGGTCTGCCCAGGCCAGAATACCCAGGTAAGGATTGGCGCTATCGGCAGGTTTATAGCGGTAGAAAGCATGGGATGCGGTAATCGATCGCTCCAGGGCATCCACCGCAGCGGGATTGGTGCGCGAGCTTGTGGTCACCAGTAGCGAGCCGCCGTGGACATTGGCGAGACTGGAGGCATTGCGGCCCAAGCGCTGCGCCGCTTTGGGCCCAAAGGTAAAGGGCCCGCTATCACCGCCAACAATGACCGCAAAATAAGGCCCGGGCAGCGCGGAGAATTCGGCCTGCCACGCCTGTCTCGCCTGCTCCAGCCGCTCGGGCGTCACACTGTGTAAGGTCAGCAAATTGTTCAACACGTTGGGATGGTCCGGCACCCGGTACTGAGGCGTGGTGACCACCAGGTCAAACGAGTCCAATGCCCCCCATGGGCGGCCAACATGTACATAACGCGTATGCCCACCCGATTGCTCGCGAATCCAGCGACAGACCGGCTCGTTGCGCACTCCGCAGGTAATCACCAGGTCGGGCCAGGGCGCACAGAGTTGCGCAACTGAGTCCAATGTGATTCCACGCACGGAAGCCCGGCCAAGCACATGTGGTAATACTACCGACTTTCGATACTTGAGGACCTTGGTTTCGCAGGGCCAGCCCAGTGCATCCGCCAGCGCGCGCACTTGTCCGCGCTCTCCTGCGCGGTAGGCGTCGATCATCCAAATCACTGGCATTAACATTCTTCCATGGGTATAGTTCCAGCCACCGAAATCTAGCGATATCGCCTGTTTGAAGCAAGGGCGAATAACTCATGACCGACTATCAAGAATACCTCGACTTCCTGTTCAAAGCTGTAGAATCTCACAACAGGCATGGCATCGCACTGACCAAAGACACAGCTTTGGTAGCAGAACTTGGGCTCAGCTCACTTGAGGTGATGGAGTTTATCGAGAAGATCGAAGACCACTTCGATATTTCCATTCCACTTAACATCCTGCCAGACGTTAACACCATTGGCGACCTTGCAACCAAAGTGAAGGAACTTAATCTCTGACATCGTCAGAGAGGACTCGCGGCACTATGCTGTTCGATAAATTCCAAGCCATGACCGACTTCCAGACCGAACTGGCAGAACGTAATGTTCGTCCTTTCGGCGCGGTCACCGAAGAAATCATCTCTGCTACCGAAGGTGTGGTCGACGGCCGCCAGGTGATCCTGGCAGGCACCAACAACTACCTGGGCTTATCTTACGACCAACGTTGTATCGATAAAGCCATAGAAGCCGCCCAACGTTGGGGCACGGGCACCACGGGCTCAAGGCTGGCCAACGGCTCCTTCTCAGAACATCAGTCGCTGGAAACAGAAATCGCTGCGTTTTATGGCGTAGACCATGCCATCGTCTTCTCCACCGGCTACGCAGCCACCTCCGGGATGTGCGCAACTCTGGCAGGCCCCGGTGATGTCATCATGATGGATGCGGACAGCCACGCGAGCATCTACTCCGGTGTCACCCTCAGTGGCGCCGATGTCATTCGCTTCAAGCACAACGACCCTGACGACCTGGCCAAACGCATGCGCCGCATAGGCGACCGGGCCGACCGCACCTTAATCATCGCCGAAGGCATTTACTCCATGCTGGGCGATGTGGCTCCACTGCGAGAAATCGCGCAGGTTAAACGCGAATATGGCGGCTACCTGTTCGTGGATGAGGCTCACTCTCTGGGCTCCCTGGGCGCAACGGGTCGCGGCGCGGCTCAAGCAGCGGGCGTTGAAGACGACGTGGACTTTTTCGCCGGCACTTTCAGCAAAAGCCTCGGCTCTATTGGCGGCTTTTGTGTTAGCCGACATGCACAGCTGGAAGCTATTCGCTATTGCATCAAGGCCTATATTTTTACCGCCTCATCTTCCCCATCCATCGTTGCCTCAACACGCGAGGCGCTGCGCATCATTGCAGCGGAGCCACAGCTGCGCGAGCAACTGTGGAGCAACGCGCACCGGTTGTACAACGGGCTGAAGGAACTCGGCCTGCCGGTAGGCCCCACTGCCAGCCCGGTGGTCGCAATAGAAATGACCGACCGCTCTGTCACCATCGACTGCTGGAAGGCACTCATGGATGCAGGTGTTTACGTGAACCTGGTGATTCCACCGGCTTCGCCCTCCTCCAACTTCCTGCTGCGCAACAGCGTCAGCGCGGCGCATACCACGCAACAGATCGACACCATCATCGCTGCATACCGCCAACTAGTAGAGCAGGGTCTCATCTCTCCCGACCAGGCAGCCTGATGGAACAAATCGTAATCACCGGCAATGGCCCATTGCGCGGTGACGTTAGCATCGCCGGAGCCAAAAACGCCGCCCTACCCATCATCGCTGCCGCATTGCTAAGCGCCGAACCACTGCACATCACCAACGTGCCCGCGGTAAGGGATATCGACACAGCGCTTAAGCTAATGGGCTTACTCGGTGCAAGCGTGGAGCGCGATGGCACTTCCATGACTCTAGATAGCTCAGCGGTGAATTCTGTGCACGCGCCCTACGAGCTGGTGAAAACCATGCGCGGCGCTATCCTGATGCTTGGTCCATTGCTGGCAAGGTTTGGCGAAGCCGATGTGTCCCTGCCCGGCGGCTGCGCCATCGGCACCCGCCCGGTCAATGAACACATCGCCGGGCTGGAAGCGATGGGCGCTGAAATTGAGATCGACGCGGGTTACATCAAAGCCAAGGCCAACCGCCTGCAAGGCGCGCACTTTACCTTTGACGTACCGTCGGTAACCGCTACCGAAAACTTGATCATGGCCGCTGCGCTGGCCGATGGCACCACCGTGCTGGAGAACTGCGCGCTGGAGCCCGAGGTCGGCGACCTGGCACTACTGCTAAAGCAAATGGGTGCGCGCATTAGCGGCGCCGGTGGCAGCACCATTACCATCGAAGGGGTGCCAACACTGTCCGGGGCCTCCCACCGAGTACCACCGGACCGCATTGAAACCGGTACTTTCCTGGTCGCTGCCGCGGCCACTCGTGGCGAGATTACAGTGCACAACACCAACCCGGATTTCCTCCAGCACGTGCTGGGGAAACTGCAACAGGCTGGCGCCAACCTGCAGCTTGGGCCGGACTGGATCAAACTCGACACCGGCAACAAGCGCTGTCAGGCAGTCAACGTGAATACTGCGCCCTACCCCGCCTTTCCTACCGACATGCAGGCCCAGTTTATGGCGCTCAATGCCCTGGCTGAGGGTTCGGCAACGGTGGTAGAGAATATTTTTGAGAACCGCTTTATGCACGTGGCCGAGCTGCAACGCATGGGCGCCGATATCGAACTTCAGGGGCACACCGCCATTGTGAAGGGACGCGAACGACTGCAAGGTGCGCCGGTAATGGCGACTGACCTGAGAGCCTCCGCCTGCCTCATCATCGCCGCACTGGCTGCAGACGGAGAGACACGCATTGACCGCGTCTACCATCTGGATCGCGGCTATGCCAACATCGACACCAAACTGGCTGAGATGGGCGCCATCATCCGACGCGAGTAGATCGGACCGACGCAGTACTAAAGCAGAAGCGAAAGAGTACCGAAGCAGTAGTGACCTAGCCCGGTGATACAATGCCCCGCGTGAATGAGCAACCCAAGCAATGAGCCAGAGTTTCGCGCAACTCTCCGACCCGCACCTGAGTACCCTGGCAGGCGTGCGCCCGGCACAATTGCTGAACAAGCGCGCACTGGGATACCTGTCATGGCGCCGGCGTCGCCGCTTTGAACATCAACGTGCGGTGCTGGATGCCTTGCAGCAAGATCTGGATCTGGGCAAGCTCGACCAGTTGCTGGTCACTGGCGATCTGACCCACATTGGCCTGCCCGAGGAGTTTCAGCAGGGCCGCGAATGGCTGGAGGGGCTGGGCAGTGCAGCACAGGTTGCACTGGTGCCAGGCAACCACGACGCCTGTATAGCCGCGCCCTGGGAGCAGACCTTCGCCCTGTGGCAGGATTACATGGCCTCGGACACGCACGCTGATCTCAATAGCTCTAGCTCCAACACTTCTGAATCCAACACCTCTAGCCTCACTACTGCTAGCTCTGGCGCCTCAAGTCGCAACAGCTTCCCCAGCCTGCGTATTCGCGGCGGTATCGCTTTTATCGGACTGTCCACCGCCTGCCCCACGCCACCACTAATGGCCACAGGCACAGCCGGACAGGAGCAACTGGCGAAACTGCCAGCGTTGCTCGAGCAGGCAAAGCAGGACGGACTGTTCCGTGTGCTGTACCTGCACCATTGCCCGGTCGTGGGGCAAGACAAATGGCGTAAACGCCTGACCGATGCCCCCGATGTGCAAGCCCTATTGGAACAGCATGGCGTGGAACTGGTGGTGCACGGCCACGGCCACCGCGAACACTACGTGGAACTGACAACATGCGATGGTGTAGCACCTGTTATTGCGGTGCCCTCGGCCTCGGCGTTGGGATTACACGGTGCAGACGTGGCGCGCTACAACCACTACCGCGTCGACGCACTCGACAAGGGTTGGCAACTGCAAATAGCACAGCGTCGCTACGACGTGGAGGAAGGCGTATTCATAGCAGGAGACAGTCGCACCGTGGAGCTGGTTCGGCAGGGGAATTGAAGAGAGTGAAATAAGCCGGCAAGCTCACCTGGCTGGCAGAGAGTCCCAACCCGCTTTAACAAAGTGCCAACCGACCTTAAAGAATCGATCACGCGCCTTCGGCGGCAGCCTTCTCCAGAGCACCTTTGACCAACACGAGGTCGGCAATGGAATCCACATCAATCGCCGCGTTGGCGTAGGGCAGAATGACAGCCCTGATCCGCAGCCCGAGGCGTTTACTCAGTTTGGCCAGCGCCTCTTCGAGCGACAGCAACCCCAACCGATAGCGTATAACTGCCCACCAGCCCAGCAGACCGATGACCACCATAGGCTTCTTGCGCTCCTGTTCGATCTTGCGCCAGAAGCGCGCCGCGCGCCGCCCTTCAGGCGTAATGAAGCCAAATAAGTTACAACCACAGAATTCACCGTCACTGAAACGCAGTACCGTCTTCTTAATACCCGGATAGGTTTCTTCGATCAGCGCATAGGGCGCCAGTCCCACGGTTAGGTCCACATTGTCAGCCAGGCTCTGGCGGCCAAAGGCATCGACGATTTCTGGCGTCAGCAGGGGGTGGTCTGCGGTGGTCAACAATACCGAGACATCGGGTGCCAGGCCTTTCATGGCGTTATACGCGCTAGTGCTGGGGCTTGAGCCCGGTTCGCTCCACGCGATTTCGCCGTCCTCAATCCAGCCTTTTATGCGGCTATCTTTTGCCAACTCGCTGGCCTCCGGGCCTGCCAAATTGATCGGGCCAACAACTCTGGATGCGCGCAGGGAGTTGAGTACCCGACGCACCATCGGCATGCCGTCCAGGTCGATCATTGCCTTACTGCCCGCCTCGGTATGGTGGATCAGTGAGTCAGATTTGGTGCGATCACCGGCCAGAACAATGGCCGTCATTTGGTGTGTATCAGGGTCCAGTTGCATGCAGAGGTCCAGTATTATTGATGTGTGTTATAGCTACGCCAGCACAGACCGTCACAGCTGCTTCTCGTAAACACGGTAGGTTTTATACGCTTCCCCGCCCATCGTTTCAATGATATTGCGCGTCCCAGCGTTATCTTCCAGAATCCAGCTCACCTCAACCTCCTTAACCCCACGGGCATGCAGCGGCTTACGCACCGCATCAATGACCATAAAGGCCAGCGTAGGCCCAAGCATCGAGCTCTGAAATTCCTGCCTCACGCCCATCAAGGGCACCCTGGCCGTACTGGGGTGCTTCACCTTCAAGCGCCACAGCAGTTGCGCCCAGCCAAAGGGCAGCAAGCGCCCGTTCAAGCCTCGCGCCGCCTCCATGAGATTAGGCAGAGCAACAGCGAAAGCTGCTGGCTTGCCATCATATTCGGCAATCTGAATGTAGTCATCAGGCATCAGCTTGGTCAGGGTTTTCACTGTATCTACCCACTCCGCTTCAGCCAGCGGCACGAAGCCCCAATTGTGCTCCCAGGCGTCGTTGAAGATCTCGAGCATAATATGCGCGTCCTCCAGCAACTCTTCGCGCCGCGCGGGACGCACTGTGACACGATCTGATACACGCTCGGCAAGCCTGGTCATCACGCGAGGCGCCTCGAAATCCGGCCGAATGACGTAAGCCAGCAGGTCTTTCACACCGCGGTAGCCCTGCGCCTCGATGGCCTGCCCATAATAGGGCCGTGCGTGGCCCATCAGCACATAAGGGGGTGTCTCAAAGCCGTCGACCAACAGGCCGACTTCCTCATTGATATGCAAATTAAAGGGGCCACGCACCTGCTGCATGCCCTCCTCCTTCAACCAGCTTTCAGCAACACCCAACAGGGCGGCGAATACAGCCTCATCATCAATGGCCTCCAGCATGCCAAAGTAGCCTGCATTATCGTTGTGCTCGGCGAGGTGTAACTCATCAATCTGGGCGGTAATACGGCCCACGACTACGCCATCACGGCGGGCGACCCAGGCACGCCAGCGCGCATGATCAAAGAAATGGTTTTTGTCGGAAAATTGCTCCCGTTTCATGAAATCAAGGGGGGCAATCCAGGCCGGATCAGAGGCGTAAATTTGCTTCGGCAAAGCGAGGAATTCGCGGCGCTGGGAGGGGCTCTCAACCACCTCCAAATCGATGGCCGCGTCCGAGAGTTCATCCATTTCGTCCCCACCTCCGTTCACAGCCAATTCGCCAGCGTGGCAGTATAACCCCACGTCTGGCATGCGCAAACCCAAAACAGAAAAAATCAATAAATAACAATTACTTGCCCGAGCAATGACCGCTCAAAACAGTGCCCAAACCAGCCTGATCCAGCCGCCAAAGATAACCCGATAGGGGCACATTCACGCCGCGGATTTTGGTCATTTGACAGCTTGTTCAGGCTAGCGATTGGTATTATTACCTAGGAGCACACAACCCAAAATGCTAGGATACGCCGCTATCAGGTAAGGGCATTTATAAGCCTGAATACAAGGGCCTTTGGACATGTACACACGCTGGTACACCGATCAAGAAGTGGCCCGTAAAACCAAGGGAAGTTTGAAACTCAGGACACGTCTCCACTAAGGAGAGAGTGGAAAACTTTCGTTCTTCGACCGGGTCATCGGTCGGACGCGACGACATCACGCGACGAACTAGAGGACGGGTCATTGTCACAGCAAAATCTGCAAGCAACACCTACTGGCCATACGCTACCATTCCGCCCCGCTGACTTCGCGACCCTGACTGAGGCACTCGACTACGCCGCCCAGGGTGAAACAGGCTCTAACTTCTACACCGGTCGCGGCGCCATCTACGCCAGCCTTACCTATCGAGAATTGCGTGAAGAGGCCATCACCCTTGCCTATCAACTGCTCGGTCTTGGCCTCGCCAAAGGTGATCGTGTTGCCCTCGTCGCCGAAACCAACCCAGACTTTATTCGTTTTTGCTACGCCTGCCAATACGCTGGCCTGATTCCCGTTGCCTTCCCCGCTTCAGTTAAAGTCGGCGCGCACCAGACCTACGTGGAACAGCTCAAACGTTTACTTGAGGCCAGCGACGCCGCCGTAGGAGTTGCGTCCGATGGGTACCTGCCCTTCCTGCAGGAAGCGAGCGCAGATCTCAATATGCGCATGGTGGATGCTCCAGAAGCCTTTTACACACTGCCCGCAGACGAGCAGCCCCTCCCCGAAATTCAGTCCACAGACATCTCCTACATTCAATACACCTCCGGCAGCACACGCTTTCCTCGCGGTGTAGTGATCAAACACGAAACGGTACTGGCTAACTTGCAAGGCATTATCCAGCACGGGCTAGAGATGAATGAGTCGGACCGCATGATGTCCTGGCTGCCCTTCTACCACGATATGGGTCTGGTAGGCTTCGTACTGGTACCCATGGCTGCACAGATTTCAATCGACTACCTCGACACTCGCGAATTTGCCATGCGTCCACGACAGTGGATGGCACTGATGACACAGACACGCGCCACCATCTCATTCGCGCCGACATTCGGCTATGAACTTTGCGCGCGCCGCGTACGCGAAAACGATGTGGCGTCTTACGACCTCAGCAACTGGCGTATTGCCGGCATCGGCGCTGAAATGATCCGCCCCCAAACGCTGGAGCATTTTGCCCAAATCATGGAGCCTGCTGGCTTCGACCGCCGCGCTTTCCTCGCCTGCTATGGGATGGCCGAGTGCACACTCGCAACCAGCTTCTCTCCGATCAACACCGGCTTCACCACGCACCACATCGACGCAGATCACCTGTCTGAACAACACGAGGCTGTGCTGCTGGACGAGAACGATACCCAGGGCCGTGGTCGCTACTTCGTCAATTGCGGCGTACCGCTGCCCAACTTTGAAGTTGAAGTTCGCGACGATGGCAAAGTACTGGGCGACTGGCAGAGCGGCGTGATTTTCCTGCGCGGCCCCAGTGTCATGTCCGGCTATTTCAACCTGCCAGAAGAAACCAGCCACGCTTTGTGTGCAGACGGCTGGCTCAACACTGGCGATATCGGCTATGTGGTGGACGGTGTGCTGACCATCACCGGCCGCAAGAAAGACCTGATCATCATTCATGGCCGCAACATCTGGCCACAGGATCTTGAGCACGTTGCCGAGACCCAGCCTGAAGTGCGCTCCGGCGACGCTGTGGCTTTCTCTGCCCCCGACAATGAGGGCGAGGAAATGTGTGTGCTGATGGTGCAGTGCCGCGAGCGTGACCCACAGAAGCGCAACAACCTTATTCGACGTCTCACCGCCTTGGTGCGCATGGAGATGAGCCTGGACTGCTACGTTATGCTGGTACCCAACCGCTCACTCCCCCGCACCTCTTCTGGCAAGTTGTCTCGCGCAAAGGCACGGCTGGACTTCATCAACGCCCATAACATGGAAGAACTCGGCGCTGCCGCCGAGGAAGTCCGTTTAAGGGTCGCTTCAGCCTGATTCCTGACGGTAGTCTAATCGCCGTTACCGGCGCTACCGGATTCATAGGTTCCCATCTATGCCAACGCCTAGTGGCGCAGGGTTACCGCGTCCGCGCGTTGGTGCGTGACACAGCGCGAGCGACCACTCTCTCCGCCTATGGCGTCGAGTTGATCGAAGGGGAGCTGCTGGACCAATCTGCTCTCGCCCAACTCACTAGTGGTTGCTATGCCCTGATTCACGGGGCTGGCGCTGTGCGCGGCAATTGCCAGGAAGACTTCGATCGCGTCAATGTCGCCGGCACCTCGGCAGTAGTCGAAATGCTCATGCAACACCCCCAACCGCCGCGCATGTTGCTTCTGTCTTCGGTCGCAGCTGGCCAGCCGCAACTCTCGTGGTATGCGCACAGTAAACGCGGCGGTGAAAAACTACTCGAAGCTCAACCCGGACTGGATTGGGTGATTGTTCGCCCCCCCGCGGTCTACGGCCCCGGCGATACCGAAATGCTACCGCTTTTCCAGGCCATGTACCGTGGCATTGCGCTGGTGCCAGGCTCGCCAGAATCGCGCACTTCCCTCATCCATGTAGAAGACCTGGTAGAGGCGATCATTGCCTGCCTGTGCAGCAAAGACGCCTGGCACCAGACCCTGTCACTGGGAGATGGCCGTCCCAATGGCTATAACTGGTATGAAATAGCCGAGATTGGTGCACAGCTCTGGTCCCGACGCGTCAGGGTCTGGCAGATACCCAAGGTGTTGCTGAACGGGGTCGCGGCAATCAATAGCGCGCTGGCCGCCATGACGGGCCGGGCACCCATGCTAACACCGCCGAAGCTGCGGGAGCTGCGCCATCCAGACTGGGTGATGGACAACACCCCCATTCGCAACGCCACAGGCTGGGAACCCCGTATACAACTCTGTGAAGGGCTGGAGCTGCTCAATATTCCGGCACTTTGACAGGGAATACCAAGGCCCGGCTGGGCTATAATGCTTCTTGTAATCCCGTAGCGAACCCTCATTCCTGTGGCAGAATTTATTATAGGCAACCCCTTGCGCAAAATGGCGCGCGAGCACGAGCCCCTCAGACAATTCCTGTGGCGGCTGGACTATGGGCTGCTATGGCTTCTGGAAAAATCGCTCAAGGCACTGCCGATAGACCTCAGCTCCCGTATGGGGGCGAGAATCGGCCGCTTCGTTGGGCCATTAATGAAGGGCAAAACGGCCATCTACAAGACTAATCTGGCCATCGCCTTCCCCGATCTGGAAGACGCCCAGCTAGATCGCCTGGTACGCCAAGCGTGGAGCCAGGTCGGAAGAATCCTCGCGGAATACCCGCA
This sequence comes from Bacteroidia bacterium, assembly GCA_047609575.1. GTDB lineage: Bacteria > Pseudomonadota > Gammaproteobacteria > Pseudomonadales > Halieaceae > Marimicrobium. Next base: position 13,067 of record JBLFXU010000006.1, read on the forward strand.
CCTGGAGACCATACTCAAGGAAGACGAGCGGCTGCAGATAGAGATTCTTAGCCGGATAGATACCTTCGATGACAGCAGTAAACCCTGCGTCATCGTTAGCGCACACCAGAGCAATTGGGAAGTGGCATGTTCGGCGCTGGCGAAAATGGGCATTCCCAACGCCAGCCTCTACTCACCACCCACCAATCCAATGCTGGACCGGCTTCTGTTAGAATCCCGGCAGGCCCTGAACTGCCAGCTGTTACCCCGGGACAAAAGCGCGCGATTACTGATGTGCGCGTTGAAAGAGGGCCGCTCGGCGGCTATGGTTATGGACCGCAGAGTAGACGATGGCAAGCCCATCCGATTTTTTGGGCAAGACAAATTATCCACCGTTATGCCAGCAAAACTCGCGCTAAAGTTCGACTGCCCCATGGTGCCGGTGCAAGTTATACGTCTGAAGGACGCCCATTTCAGGGTTATCTTTCATGACCCGATAAAGCCGCGTAATCCGCAGGCGGCCAAAAACGATCAAGCGATCGATATGATTGAACAGGTTCATCTGGCGTTTGAAGACTGGATTCGCCAGAAACCGGAAGACTGGTTTTGCTCGAGACGTCTCTGGGCAAAGGGTAAAATAACGCAACAGCAAAGTCTCGAAAATGAGACGGATGTAAATGCCAATGCAAGCTGAACAGGAACACCAATCAATTCGATTGTTCGAGAATGACTTTCTCGAGCGCTTGTCCCACGTGCACCCGATCACACCGCTGCTGATGTGGGCTCCCATATCAATTTGGCTGTTCTGGCGCAGTGTTTCAGTACACAATCTGGAAATCTGGCCCATCGTAGCGCTCGCAATCGCCGGCATGTTTATCTGGACCTTGAGTGAGTACTGCCTACACCGCTACCTTTTCCACTTCCCTGCCACGAGCAAATTTGGCAAATGGCTAGTGTTCCTGTTTCACGGCAATCATCACGATGACCCCATGGACAAGACTCGGCTGGTAATGCCCCCTGCTGGTGCCATTCCGATTATGGCGGGCCTGTATTTCTTGTTTGGCCTGTTCATACCCTCACCCTGGATTGAGCCCTTTTGCGCCGGTTTCGTCGTGGCCTACCTGATCTACGACTACATTCACTACTCAGTCCATCATTTCCCCATGAAAAATCCTGTGGCGAAGTACCTCAAGCACTACCACCTGAAGCATCACTTCTCCGGCCAGGGTGGACGTTACGGAGTTAGCTCACCACTGTGGGACAGGATTCTCGGGTCAGACCCCGATCGGAGCCGAGCCGGAACGCGTGCCTGAGTTTTACCTGGTACCAAAACGCCTGGCGCGCAGCGCGCCCGTTCTAGTCAAAGCCGCGCAGAAGTTCGAGGGTTGGGCCTTTCGTACTATCTTCGCGCTTATGCGCTCGCTCAGTATTGAGAACGCATTGAAAGTTGCGGGCTTCGCCTTCTGGTTACCAGGCCCGTATTCAGACAAAGCCGACAAAGCCCGACAGAACCTCGCCATTGCATTTCCCGATAGCACGCCCGAGTGGCGCGAACAAACTACCCGGGAGATTTTTCGCCACCTGGGATACTCCGCAGCAGAGCTCATCAAGCTGGAACAAATTTGGGCTGAACGAGATGACCGTTTGGAGTTCGTCATTGAGCCAGAGGCGAAGAAGCATCTGGAGAGTGGCGGTGCCACCATTTTTATCACCGCCCATGTAGGCCCCTGGCAGGTAGCCCCACTGATCCTGCGCCCTTACGGTTTCAATGTAAGCGCAATATACGCGCCTGAATCCAACCCTGTGATGCACGAGTTGATGCTGGGTATGCGCCAATCGTTCGGCGAGCGACTGATCTCGGCGGAAGCGGGGCCACGCCCGCTGTTGAAGGAACTGTATGCGGGCAACAGCATCATCATGGCGATGGATACCCGGCCAGACACAGGCAAGATGGTGTCCTTTTTCGACAAGGAAGCACTGACCAATACCAGCGCTGTCGGCCTTGCGCTGCGCACTGGCGCTGCACTGGTTGTCGCACGAGGCGAACGATTACCGGGAGCGCGCTACCGCATTACCATGTACGACCCGCTGGTCAGCCCCGATCCCGACGCGGACGTCAAAGAGCAGGCGGTACAGCTGACCCAGATCATTCACGGTCACTTCGAACAGTGGATTAAAGAATATCCTGAGCAATGGGTATGCCTAAAACGCCGCTGGCCCAAAGCGCACAAACTCTAGGCAGAAGCTTCCTCTGGTAAGGCTTCTTCAGCCCCATGCCAAAACAGTTCCGGGCGGCAGTGCTCCAGCAAAAAATCGATGGTCGCCTGAGGCATTGTGTCCTGATACCGGGTCAACACCGAGGGATCAATGCCAGGGCTGGCAGCAAAGGATGAGTTACTCTGACTCGCCTCACCGCCCTGGGTGTAATCCAGAGCCTGATCGGTAAATTCAATACCGGCAAACTCACAGACCTTCCGCATACTCGTTTCAGTGTGCGTTACCAACTCCTCGAACCGCAGGCGCAGGCCAGGACCGTACTGCGCCATGAAGTCTTCAATTTCCTGCCAGTAGCGATTCTGCCTGCGACAGAACCTGCCCAGATCCTGGGTGGGGTTGCGCACCAGCTTCGAGGCCAAATGAGCCCGGGGGTCACGTACCAGAAAAATCCCTTTAACCTGATAACTCTGGGCCAGCATGGCGCTGACCCGCGTCAGATCGCGGTTACTCGGCTGCAAAGCACAGAAGCACACACGCATGCGAGCGTCACCGGGCAGGTGGCCCAGGGCCGCAGCCAACGCCTCAACGTGGTTGCGCACCAGCGCATCCTGACCCGAACGACGATGATGCTTACGGATGTAGGCATAGTAGGCATCCAGGTCCAGGGAATTCTCCGAACCGAAAACTTCAGTGCCGTGACCCGCATTCACACGCTCCAGGTGCCCGTTTTTTTGCAGGCGGCGATAAAAGTCTGGCGCATCTTCTCCAGAGAGCATCATGCCGCGCAGTCGTAATAGCGGGTGGCGCGAGAGGTGGCGAATGAAATAGTCCTCATCCGGTGGTAATAAAAGTTGCGGGTGATTATCCAGCAGGCCCCGCAGCAGGTGATTACCACCGCGCGGCGGTGCGCCCAAAATCAACATGGACGGCTTGGCAGTCTCGGTTCTGACAGGCGCTGCTGTTAGCGACATACTGCTTTGCGGTGCGGGTGCGGCATGGCGGCGACTAAGTGCAAGCTCACCCAGCTCATTGTAGAGGCTCGCATAACGATCGAGACTAATTTGCTGATCCATATGGTTGCGAACGTAGTCCAACCCCGCTGCACTGGAGCGAGCTCGTTCCGCCGGGTCAGACAACAACCGATCCATTGCCCCCGCAAGGTCAACGGCGTTGCGTTCCACCAACTGGTACTCTTGGCCAGGCTGCCCTATGGCCTCCGATAAGCCGATATAACGGGTTACCACCGCAGGTAAACCCGTCGCCATTGCCTCGAGCACCGAGTTCGGTGTGCCCTCGCGCTTGGTCGGCAAAATAAACAGGTCCGCCGCACGCAGCCAGTTGTCGACATCATCGACCAGGCCAGAAAAATGCACCTGCTCGGGTGCACCCGAAGCGCTCATGAGGTGGTCAATACGATTGGCAAAACGAGCCAATTTCGGATCGTACTTGTCTGAGCGCGGGCCGATAAACAACAGATGTGTATTGGGGTGGTCGACCAGAATTCGCGACCAGGCCTGGATTGCGAGATCGGGGCCCTTGCGCGGCATCACCGCACCAATGGTAGCTATGACTTTGTGATCCTCGGGTATACCCAGCCGGGCGCGCAAGGCAAGGCGGGCCACTTGCAGCGCCTCACCCTCAGGGGGCCTGAAGCGCGCCAAATCAACACCGTTGGCAATGTACTCTATGCGAGTGGTCACCCCGATTTCCCGCAGGAATGACTCAATCGCCGGACTATTGGTTACCAGCGCGTCAAAACTGTCGTAAACGCGCCGATAACCAGCACCGCGAAACCAGCGTTTAGTGGGTTTTGATGGCCAGGCGGGAAACTGGGAAACGGAGTACAGAGTCGCAATGCCGGACTCTTTCATCTTCTCAATCCACGGCTGCGCCTCTGGCCGCATATTAGTCAGCAGCTGGGCAACGACCGGCCCCGGCGCCTCCCGTGAACAGACTTCTGACAATGCATCGTAATAAATTTGGGTACGCCGCGGGCTTTTCGTGTCGGGGAGTCGAATCCGCTCCAGCGGAACACCCGCCAACTCTGTTGTTGGCAGGTAATTGCCCGACTCTACCTCGTACCAACCCAACTGGGCATCGGCTTCGGAGCGCTCCGCCGGTAGGGGTGTGCCCGTTAAAAGCTGCACATCAAGGCCGCGGGCGGTAAAGCCCGGAATATACTGCCGGTAGCGGTTCTGCGCGCCGCCATAGGTGGGATAGAAATGCGGCGACGCCAGCCATAACCGGGTAGGTGCGTTAATCGCGGAAGTAATACCAGCAACTCCTGTGCAAATGCCTGATGGTGCTTGCCCGGACAAATAGATTTTTTCCAACAGAAACCAAAGCTTAGCACAGGCACCGGAGACAAAAAATACACACCCCCAGTGACCCTGTCGTATAATTGCGCCACCTCTTGTTGGGTTGTCTGACCCCAACACCTACTATGCCGACCAACACTGTTGGAGCCCTGCGTATTTCCCAGATCAACAACAGTCCACTCGCGGTCTGCATCTGCACTTTCAGGCGCCCCCTGGGGCTCGCAAGACTACTGCGCGGACTTGACCGGCAAGCCTTCAATTCCGCCACCGGGCCGCAGGTCGAGCTGGTCGTTGTTGATAACTCGCCCGAGGCCGGGGCAAGACAGGCAATGGCCGACTGGCAGGGGCGCTGGCCTCTGCATTACCGCCACGAACCACAGCCTGGAATTTCCCACGCTCGAAATACTTCGCTCGCGGCAGTGCCCGTAGGTACCGCTTTCATCGCTATGATTGATGATGACGAGGAGCCGGCTGAAAACTGGCTGCAGGCGTTGTTATCAGCACAGGCACAGAGCGGCGCCGATATAATAGTCGGCCCCACCCTGCCCTCATTCCCGCACGGCACAGCACACTGGATCGCAGCAACCGGCTTCTTTCCCAAACCGCAGAACTACCAGTCGCTGGGCGAACTTGACCCAGACCCCCCGGCCGCCACCTGCAACGCGCTATTGCGGGCCAGCCTGTTCGACGATCCACAACTGCGCTTTGATCCGCAGTTGGCGCTCAGCGGTGGTGAGGACAAACTCCTTTTCCAGGACTTGAAGCTGCGTGGCCACCGTTTTGCCTGGGCAGCTGATGCGCTGGCACTGGAGTTCATTCCGCCAGAACGAGCCACGCTGGCATATATGTGGCGCGAGGCATTCAGACGCGGCAGTGTGAAGTACCTGGTGAAGCGCAGACTGAAAGCCCGCTCGGGAGGCAAAGCCGCCTTGATCGCATTGCGCCTGCTGTTGCGCTCGGTCGGCCGCACTCTACGCGACGCAGTCTTGCTGCTACCGGCACTGCTTCGCGGCCGGGCAGCCTGGGTACCCCGTGTGCTGGCAATCGCCAATAGCCTGGGCACCTGCGCCGGTGTACTGGGCGTGCGCAACCGCCATTACAGACCGGGCAACTCGTCATGACCGGGCTGCCGTTACCTGACACAGATCGACGATTCAGCCTGGCAAATATCGTATTCGCTACCTACTCCCTGTTTCTGGCTGGGTTCTTTTTCGTGCCCAACGCTGTCGACCTCTACAAGTTTTATGCCGTGGCCGTCTTCCTGCCTGGCCTGCCCCTGCTGCGTGGCACTTTCTCACTGGCATGGCGCAGCACGATCTGGCGCGCGCTGATGGCTTATCTGTTGTTTATGCTGCTCAGCTCACTGTGGAGCGAGAACTTGTCGGTCGAGACGCTATGGGAGGATACGCGTTACACCGCCTGCATCCTGGTCTTTGTTTTACTCACCGTGTACTTTTTTTCCCGCGATGCGGCACTGCCAAACGCTGCGATAAGCGGCGCGGTCATCGTGGCCGGCGCGGCCGCTGCAGTTGCCATGCTCGTGACCGAGCCACTGACACTATTGGCTAGCCAACCCGACTATCGCTGGGTTGGGTTGGGCATTACCGACAACCCCAACCCCAGCGCATTTATTTACGGACTAGTCGGCGTAGTGGCATTGCAACGCATGGTGCGCTACCGCAATACGGCTGCAGCACCGGTCTTTGCGGCCTGCTTCGCTGTACTTTGCCTGTTCACAATTTTGACACATAGCAACACGGGGCTACTCGCCCTGATTAGCGCCTGCGCCCTACTATTTTTGGTGAACGGACAGCGCGCTTCCCTTGCCACGGGAATCGGCGCTGCACTGGTCGCACTTGGGGCACTCTACCTGGGCTGGTCACTGGGTATTTTTGGTGGGCAAGTCGATATCGGTTTTAGCGCACGGTTTCCCATCTGGGAACACCTGTTAGAGCGCTGGCGAGACGCGCCATGGTTCGGACACGGACTGCAAAAAGAGATGCTTTTGACCAAACAAGGTATTTCGAGCACTCTCAACTACGCGCACAGTTTGTCTCTGTCTACCCTGCGCGATGGCGGCGTGGTCGGCCTGTTACTGTTGCTGACAGTTTACTTCTGTGCAGTACGCGCCGGCCTGCGCCGCGCTCACATCGGACGTGGCGCACTCTACTTAAGCCTGTTCTGCTTCGGCCTGCTCGTTGTGCTCGTGGATACCGACCAGGCCATCACACGGCCACGCGAACTGTGGATCATATTCTGGCTACCGCTGGCTTGTCTGATCGCCAGTGAGCTGGGAGTAGCGGACACCCCCGACGACACTCACGCTGCCGGAAAAAACAGCGCCTCGTAACCGGTCACCGCCTGTTCAGGCGAAAAACGCAAACCTCGCTCACGTAGCCGGTCAACATCAACTTGCTCCGCGAGCGCTTCTCGAATAGCAAGCGCCAAGGCGATCGCATCATTGACCGGAACCAGTCGACCATAGCGGCCATTGTCGAGAATTTCCGCTGGCCCACTGGGGCAATCGGTACTCACCACAGGACATCCTGCCAGCAACGCTTCTACCAGCACGTTGCCAAAACCCTCATAGATCGAAGAGAGCGCGAAGAGTTGCGCGGCGCGCAGGTAGTCCTGCGTATTGGCTCTATAGCCGGGCAGTGCCACGACGTCTGCGATACCCAGCGCGTCTGCCATCTCCTGCAATGACTTTTGGTGCGCCATCTGGTCCGCAGATTCCGGATCGCCGCCCAGGATCATTAAACGCAGTTCCGTGTCTTCACTGGCCAACGCAACAGCGTGCAGTAACAGGTGAAAATTTTTCTGCGCCACCAGCCGGCCAATGGCCAACACCACCGGTGGTCCCGGTTCGCTGAACCAGGGATGATCCGGCATGGCGCCAGTACCGCAGCCTGCCACACTGACCGGGTTGTACACTACCTGTACATTGCCCGCATCCAACCCGAGAAAATCTACGGCGTCCTGCCCCACGCCATGGGATGCAGCGACCACACCCTGCGCACGGTGATAACACTCCCGCAGCAGCGGCGTCAGGTGGTGCACCTGACCCTTGCCGTCACGCTTACCCCGGGCACTGCGCTGGGACAGAGCGTTCTGCACACCCACATGCACCCGCGTCGAGACACCGGCAACGCTCTGCGCAAGCACCGCTGTGATATTTGCTTTGGGCAGTGCAGAAAAAAGTAACTCTGGCTGAGACTGCTGGAGGTAGTGCGCCAACGGCGCGATGTAACGAAAATTGCGCGGCACCTTGCGCATTGCCTTCACGCTGGCCAATAGACCACGGGTCATCCCGGCGCAACGCAATGCACGCCAGAGTCCACCGACAGCAGAACCCGGCGCAAGCTCAACCAGGTTTACGCGATCCGGGATTTGGTCACGCAATTCACCGCGTCGCTCGCACACCAGCAGATCAACCGCGTAGCCGCGCGCGGCAAAACCCGCGGCAATCGCAAGCACGACCCGCTCGGCGCCACCGCCACGCAGGTTGTCCAGTAGAAAGGCTATGTGATGGGGCTTGTCAGAAGAGGCTTGGGTAATCATACGGGCCGGATGCCGGGCAGTCTGCGCAATTGGGCGCATAGCCGGTCAATACATCAGGCTCTCTTTGTGCGTAACCAGAGTCTTACCCGTAACGAAGCGCTTGGCTATTTTTACGGCAGTACGAATCGGCCGGTGCTCCTCAAAGACTATGATGAACACTTTCCGATAATGATCTTCAGGGCAGTTAATACGCCGAACGCCATGCCATGAGTTGCCACGGCGACCAAAAAGCAGGCTGCGGTTATCTTGGGTTTCAGCAGGGTACTCCGCGATGAAGTCATCAAAAGACGGGGCATTATCAGGGGAAATGCTATCGCCATCGTCCAGCACAACCGTCTCACCACCCCAATCCCGGCGCCAGTCTTTTTCCGTGTTGAGATAGAAAATCTGCGAACCGATCTTGCCCTTGGAGTCGCAATGGGGCGTGACTTCACCTCCATTGGGCGTGAAGTGCCAGTGAAATCGAAACCGAATATCGGGCACGCCTAACAGCGCACAAACAAAGTCGCGGTAAACATCGCCGCAAAGTTCCTCTACAAAATCCCGCCATTGGGGCGCCACGTCCATACCGCGTTCGTAATCCAGTATAAAGCGATCATGGCTGCCCTGGCCGTGTTTGCGCTGTTTGCCGAAAAACCCGCGAAAACTCGAGATGTCGGGCATGGTCTGCAACAGGGTCTGAAATAGCTCAGGCTGTATGAAGTGCTGCGGGTTGACCCAGGGAAAGGGATCGGTAGCACCAAATTGCGCGGGATCGATCGCGTCCAGGACAGTTTTATTCAGATAGATAGGACTGGTCATTGCAGCGCGAACATTCAAAAAACACAGTATACGGCCGGTGATGCGCCATGGACAGTCGCATTTTACTTGCGCTGCACGACAATCCAGCCAGCTCTTTCACTGACATCTGCGTAAATTGCGAAATAACACTTTTCGCCAGGGTCTGGGCAGAGGCTGCCTATTGACGGTATACGATTTCCCGAGAGTATTCACCAGCTCTGCACGGCGAGTAGCGTTACGACCCCTGTCTTCAGCATATGCACGAAGAAAACCGTGGCCGCTGCCGGATATTCACCATGCTTTGGCGTACGGGCGGGTGGCGCTGCAAGGCTGATCAGGAGGCCCGGAGCAACGAAGGAATACGGCGAGAGCCCAGTGTTCGCATTCGGGCCTTGGCACTGGCCAGCGCGGCGCCACTCATGCGCGCGGTACGCAGATCGCCAAAAGGTGATCCCAGGCCACTGTTTACGATCATCGCCACCGAGAGGTCCAGGGTCGGGTCGGCCCAGGCCCCCGAGCCTCCAAATCCGAAATGGCCGAACGCCTCCCTAGGGATACCCCGGGTAGTCGCCACGCCGTGATACCCCAGACGCCAACGCATATCGAAGGGAATCACCGACAACTTACCGGTCGGTTTTTGCAGGGTCGTCGCCTGTATCAGCGCGCCTTCAGATAATAAGCGAACGCCTCCCAATTCGCCGCCAGCAGCCAGTGTTGCGTACATTTTCGCCAGGGAGCGCGCGGTAAACAGGCCATTGGCAGCCGGAATTGCCACCTGCAAGCACTCGGGTGAGCCAAAATCAAAATCACTGACGCCATTGGGTGCCAAAGCGTCAAAAATGCTGGTTAAATCTGAGTCCATGCCGAGACGGCGGAGTATTTTACTTAAGTTCGCTACGCCAGTTTCCAGCTTGCTGCCAAGCTGGGACTGGGTCAGCCGCTTGGTCGAATCCGGAAAAATCAGCTGGGCGGCACGCGGGATCTCACGTTTGGGCGCACCCACGTAGAGGCCATCCAGTTTCAGTGGCCTGGCAATCTCGCTCTGCACCAGGTCCGAGAACTTCTTACCGGTCACTCGTTGCAGTATTTCCCCAACAAGAAAGCCAAACGTCAGCCCATGGTAGCCCGTGCGCTCTCCCGGAGGATGAGCCGGGACGGTGCGTTCAATGGCGCCAATCATGTGCTCCCAGTCCAGCATGCGATCGACATGGTCGATCATCTGACGAATATGATAGAGCCCGGACTGGTGAGACAGAACATGCCGCACGGTTATGCGTTCTTTGCCCGCCTGGCCAAACTCCGGCCAGTAATCACTCACCAGGGCATCGTAGTCTACAAGGCCGCGGTCAGCGAAAATGTGCAGCAGTGTTGACGCCACGCCCTTGGTGGTTGAAAAACTGGGGGCCATGGTGTCCTGTTGCCACAGTTCACCTTCGGCGTTCTTGTAACCGCCCCACAGATCGACGACACATTCGCCACGGTGAAAGACAGACACCGCCGCACCGCCAGGATAATTGCGCAGCATATCGCGCAGGCTTAGCTCAACATCACGGAAATCAGGATGCAGCCGGCCATCCAGATGCAGTCTTCTCCCTTTTGGACGAGGCAGGGTCATTGCGGTCTCCTGACGATACTTATAGTATTTTGTAATATATTGACACTAACCAAGCCAAAACATAACACAATCCACAATGATATTACGACCGTCTGGGGAAACCGTGACATAGCGCACAAGTTTCTGAAAATAGACTTTACCTGTCTTATTATTGTCAGAGTTCCCACTGGTTCAGTTCGCCCTACTTGCAAGGATTTCTCATGCTACGCAAATCGCTCATTGTTTTGGCTCTGCTCGTCGCTCTACTAGTCGCAGCGCTGGCTTTGGTGCCCGTCTTTCTCGACAAAGAGCAACTCGTGGCCACCGCGACCAAGAAGCTCAAGGAAGAAACCGGCGCCACCCTCACCGTTGCGGGCGACATAGATCTGTCGATCTACCCCATCCTTGGTGTGGCCCTGTCAAACGCGACGATCACCCTGCCAGAAAAAACGGAGCCGGACCTGATCGTTGGCGCACTGCAGTTCGGTGTGCGGCTTATGCCACTATTTTCCGGCGAGGTGGCGATTGACACCATCGCGCTGGACGCACTGCAACTGCGCTACGAAAGTGTTGCCGATACGCAAAAAGTCGACACAAGCAAAATGACTGATGCGCAACTGAACGACTTTTATGCGCA
>JBLFXU010000007.1:0-23280 GCA_047609575.1 Bacteroidia bacterium
GTGCCCAGTGCCCAGTGCCCAGTGTTCCGTGTTCCGTGTTCCGTGTTCCGTGTCCCGTGTCCCGTGTCCCGTGTCCCGTGAACATTTTCAAACTGAGCCACTACCAAACCGTCACAAGAGTCCACAAGCCATCACAATTGCCGTATCATCAGCGACTGCTCGCCCTACCCAAACCCTCATTGCCCTGCGCAGTCACCCAAGACCAGGATCACTAATCCCAATGCCAAGGAAAAATGCCTTCTACGCCCAGTCCGGTGGTGTCACCGCCGTGATCAATGCCTCCGCCTGCGGTGTGATTGAAACCGCCCGCGAGCATAGAGGCCACATCGGCAAAGTGTATGCCGGTCGTAATGGCATTATCGGTGCCCTGCGCGAAGAACTGATCGACACCAGTAAAGAGAGCAAAGCGTCCATACGTGGCCTACTCACAACCCCCTCCGGTGCCTTTGGCTCCTGTCGCCACAAGTTAAAGAGCCTGGAAGAAAACCGCGCCGAATACGAGCGCCTGATTGAAGTCTTCAAGGCGCATAACATTGGTTACTTCTTTTACAACGGCGGCGGCGACTCAGCAGACACCTGCCTGAAAGTCTCTCAACTGAGCGAGTCCATGGACTATCCGTTGCAGGCCATTCACGTCCCCAAGACTATCGACAACGATCTACCCCTGACCGACAACTGCCCGGGCTTTGGATCGGTAGCAAAGTACATCGCCATATCCACCAAAGAAGCCGCAATGGACGTGGCTTCCATGTGCGAAACGTCCACTAAAGTGTTCATCCTCGAAGTGATGGGACGCCACGCGGGCTGGATAGCCGGTGCTGGTGGTCTTGCTGCAGAGAAAGAAGGTGACGCCCCGCATATCATCCTGTTCCCGGAAATTGCCTTCAACCGCGAAAAGTTCCTGGCCAAGGTGAAGCGCACCGTAAAACGCTACGGCTACTGCGTGATCGTGGCCTCCGAAGGTGCCCAGTACGCCGATGGCACGTTCCTGTCCGAGTCCAGCATCAAGGACGCCTTCGGGCACAGCCAGCTAGGCGGCCTCGCTCCCACCCTGGCGCAGATGGTGCAACAAGAGCATGGCTACAAATATCACTGGGCCGTAGCCGACTACCTGCAGCGCTCGGCCCGGCACATTGCCTCACAGACCGATGTCGACCAAGCCTACGCGCTGGGCAAGTCGGCCGTTGAATTTGCGGTCAAAGGCGATAACGCCGTTATGCCCTGCATTGTGCGTGGCAAGGGCAAGCGCTACAGCTGGTCTGTCGGCAAGGCGCCGCTGGACAAAGTAGCCAACGTGGAAAAGATGATGCCACGCAACTACATCACCCGTGATGGGTTCGGCATTACCGCAGCAGCCCGTGACTACTTTGAACCACTGATCATCGGTGAAGCCTATCCCGAGTACCGCAACGGCATGCCAAAGTACGTCACGCTGAAGAACGAGCTGGTCCCAAGGAAACTGAAAAAACGTTTCAAAATTTGAGCTTTTCCCAGCCTTTAGCACCCTGATGAAATAGCCCGCCTCCAGCAGGGCCAGGCGATTCACGCAGCTGGCCGGGTTCCGGCCAAATGGTTCACACTTTAGCCCCTCCGGGCAAGATTTTGCCAGTGCGAGTCTGTACAATGCGCGCCTCTGCAAAAATCAAATCCGTAGCACTATTTCTGAGGTAAACCAATGTATAGCAATGAGGACTTCAACCGCTGGCGCCGACACCCATGGCACGGCCTGCACACCTATCGCGACAAATCTATTGAAGACGTGGTTCAGGTTTACGTAGAGATGACGCCAGACGACGTTGTTAAGTATGAACTGGACAAGGCTTCCGGCTTTCTGATGGTTGATCGCCCCCAGCGCACAACATCCAGCCCTCCTGCCCTGTACGGCTTTATTCCGCGCACTTACTGCGCCGAAGAAGTCGCCAAGCGCTGCCCCGACGTAGACATAGCAGACGGCGACCCTCTGGACATCTGCGTCTTCTCCGAGCGCCACATCACCCGTGCCGATATCGTACTGAACGCCCGCGTCGTGGGTGGTATCCAGATGATCGACGAAGGTGAAGCCGACGACAAGATCGTCGCCGTGCTGGAAGGGGACAATATTTGGGGACACGTGCACGACATCGCCGACCTGCCCGCCATCAAGACCGAACGCCTGCAGCACTACTTCTCAACCTACAAGCTGGTGCCGGGAAAGGAAGTCGATATCAAAGTGGATTGTGTCTACGGTCGCGAAGAGGCCCTGAAGGTCATCGCCGCTTCCAAAACGGATTACAACAACCACTTCGGCCACCTGCACAATCAGGCCCGCTCCAAGGAAGCCTAACCTTAGCGCTGACTGGTCTGTCTGCTACCCCGCCTCAGGGCGGGGTACACCAATTCTGCGGTACATTGACATAACGCTGTAATATCTCTGGCAGCATCTGCTCAACGGTGTCGCGCAACAACAGCGGCTCATTCAATTCAAGCTCGTTCCAGCAGTCCCGCAACGCCTTCGCCACCAGTCTACCGCCGCAGTCCTGCGCCAGCGGTGCATAACTGAGGTGCCAGCGCTCTGCGGCAACCCCACCGCGATCCACCGCGTAGGGTCGAAAGAATCCATGAGATTGGTCCGCCGACATGCGCGCATCCAGCCAGCAGTGCAATGGATCAAATACACCACCGTGCGCAACCTCGGCAGCACACAACTGCACAGCGTAATCGCCGGGCACCGCCCCGGCATCAAACACATCCACATCGGTACCCCAATGGTGCCGGGATGTTCCAGGCAGCGCACTAAAGCGCAGGATGGCGTGCAGCAATTGCGCGTTAGTGAGGCCGGCAATCTCCAGCGCATTGTCTGCAGCATCATAAATAGGCCGCGCACCCGTGGCTTTACCATTCCAGATCGCTAACTGACGTTCGCAGGAACGAAAACTGCTGGCGATAGCCAGAGTAAACCCCGCCCGAGCCGCCTCCGCCTGTAACGCGGTAAAGGCCTGTGCCGCGTCAACGTGCAGACGATTGCCGCAATCCAGCGTCACCAGATGTGCATCATCCAGCCCGGTCAGTTGGCGCGGCTGCAAAGCCCCTGCGATCAACTTTTGCTCCCTATATAGTTTTGTGTAGTTCTTTATGGCTCTGTATTAGTTGCGCGACTCATTGGATTGGGCACAATAACGCCTTCAAGCATGATCCACTCACCCAACGTACAAGGCAAGTATGAGTCTCATCGGCAGCATAGAAGATTTCCCCGACAACAGCGCCAACGGTGTTGAGATAGAACAGCGCGCCCTGTTGGTTGTGCGCCGTGCAGGAGCCGTCTACGTTTACCAGAACCTCTGTCCCCATACGCGAGAAACGCTGGACCCCACAGGTGGCTCAGTAGCCAGCGATGATGGACTGTTGCTACGCTGCCAACGGCACGGTGCTGAATTTATCACTGAGACTGGGGACTGTGTTGCGGGGCCCTGCCAGGGCGAACGACTGGAGCCAGTGGCTTTCACCCTCAGCGGTACCGATATCTACCTCGACTGACTACCTGCACGACTCACTGAAGCAATCTAGCTGTGGCACTCAACCCGGCGCATCCAATGCAAAAGGGAGCGCTTGCGTTAGCACAATACCTTCAGGGCCCACGTCTGCACGCCAGGCCATGACTTCAACCCCCTGTTCCATCACTTGCTCCAGGGTTTCCCGGTAGCGTGGATCGATATCCCCCGCTGCGGCAACCTGTTCTACGCCGTTGTGCAAAGCGCAATAGAACATCACGGCGCGGGTGTCAGGTTCTTTTGCGACCTCAGCCAGTTCCAGTAAATGCTTGCGACCGCGATCGCTGACCGCATCGGGAAACAGGCCCCAGCCATCTTTGCGGCACAGAGTGACACTTTTCACCTCAACGAATACGCGGCCCCGATCACCACTCAATAACAAATCGACCCGGCTGTTCTTACCGTACTTCACCTCAGTGGCGATCTGGGGATACTCGTCAAAGCCGCTAACAACGCAAGACGTGAACGCCTCATGCACAATCTTATTTGCGCGCGCGGCATGAATACAGGCCATGCCGGTGCTGGTATCTACCAACTCCCAGGTGTGGGGGTATTTGCGCGTTTTGGAATCACTGATCGATAACCACACCGGTGAGCCTGGCTCCGCGCAGCCTGTCATGGCGCCAGTGTTGGGACAGTGGGCAGTAATCTGTTCGCCGCCGGGAAGTTCTATATCCGCAAGAAAGCGCTTGTAGCGACGCAGCAACGTGCCCTGTATCAATCCATCAAAGCGCATTCAGGCCAAAACCCTTGCGAGCCGAGCTACCGCCAACTCCAGGCGTTCCATGCTCGTAGTGTAGGCAAAGCGCAAATGTTCATTGGCGCGATTATGGCCAAAATCCACACCCGGCGTCAGCGCAATACTGTGCTCCTCGAGCAGGCGCAGGCAAAACGCCTGGGTGTCTTGGGTGAAGCGGCTGGCATCGGCATAGATATAGAAAGCACCTTGCGGCTTGCACGGCACGCTAAATCCCAATTCTTGCACTGCAGGCAACAGGAAGTCACGACGGCTGCGGAAAATCTCTCGCCGCTCTTCCAATATGTCACGGGTTGCCGGCTCAAAACCGGCGAGCGCTGCATACTGGGCCATGGTCGACATAGAGATAAACAAGTTTTGGGCCAGCTTCTCCATTTCGGCGATGGCAGCTTCAGGTGCCACCAACCAACCTAGGCGCCAGCCCGTCATGCCAAAATACTTGGAAAAGCTATTGATAACGAAGGCATCCGGATCCACCTCCAACACCGAGGGTGTGGACGCTTCGTAGCCCAGCCCATGATAAATCTCATCGACCAGCAGGTGTCCGCCCTTGCCGCGCACCGCTGCAGACAGATCCGCCAATTCAGCCCGGGACAGGGCCGTACCGGTGGGGTTAGCCGGTGAGGCAACCATGGCGCCCACAGTATTGTCCTGCCAGTGTGCTGCGGCCAGCTCTCCCGTTAGCTGATAGTTGCTTGTGGCATCTACCGGCACCAGTTGACCCCGGCCTTCCACCAGACGCATAAAGTGGCGATTGCAGGGGTATCCAGGGTCGGTCATGAGCATCCCGTCTCCGGGATTGATGAGCAGGGCCGCAATCAATAAAAGGGCGCCTGAGGCACCGGGGGTAATCAGAATGCGTCCGGGTGGGATATTCAGCCCATAGGTGTCGGCGTAATGCTGCGACAGCGCTTCGCGCAACTGGGGAATGCCCGCAGCCTGCGAGTAATGGGTCTCCCCACGCGCCAGTGCGGCACGGCCGGCCTCAATGATGGGCTGCGCCGTGGCAAAATCCGGCTCGCCCGCTGCCATGTGGACAACATCGGCACCGCCAGCAGCCAATTGCGTGGCACGGGCCAGCACTTCGACCACGCGAAACGGCTCTATCTCAGCAACACGGTCGGCAAAGCCCCGGTTTGTAAGCGCATCCGGCATTAGTGACCCCCAGGCAGCAAGCGCCGCATTCTAGCAGCAGCGCGGCCATGAGTGTTAGCTGTCCTAAAAAACCGCAAGGAAACACTGGCACCAATACTGGTAATCTGATAGTTTTCCCGCCCTCAGATTTGCGCCACCATTAGCCTTAAACAGCAACTCTGAATATTTTCCAGTTATCCATGCAGTATGGGAACAAAACCATGCCACGAGCAATAGACACGACTACCGAGACCACCGAAGCCAAAAATCCGGCAGCGAAGAAGGCCACTGCAGCTAAAAGCAAAGCTGGGGCTAAACGCAAAACGACTAAACGCAAAGCTAGCGGCCTCGAATTCCAAAACTTCGCGCCCTACAAGCAAAAGCGGGGCGAGAAGTACATGAGCCCTGAGCAGCACGAGCACTTCAAATCAATTCTCCTGAATTGGAAGAGCGAGCTGATGCAGGAAGTGGACCGCACTGTGAGCCATATGAAGGACGAGGCGGCCAATTTCCCTGATCCGGCGGATCGGGCCACCCAGGAAGAAGAATTCAGCCTGGAACTGCGCACCCGTGATAGGGAGCGGAAGTTGATCAAGAAGATCGACTCCACCATGGAGCTGATCGAGCAGAATGACTACGGCTACTGCGAAGCCTGTGGTGTAGAGATCGGCATCCAGCGTCTGGAGGCCCGCCCTACAGCCACTCAGTGTATCGATTGCAAAACCCTGGCGGAGATCAAGGAGAAGCAGGTACTCGGTTAAGCCGAATTGCCCAGCACCAACGCCATTTACAGGGGGCGTTTCGCCCCCTCCCCCACCGGCCCCCTGCACCTGGGCTCACTGATTGCCGCACTTGCCAGTTACCTTGATGCCCGTCACCACAACGGGCAATGGCTGGTGCGCATGGAAGATCTCGACCCCCCCCGCGAAGAAACCGGCGCAGCGCAGCGCATACTCAACAGCCTGCAGCGTCACTGTTTGCAGTGGGATGAGGATGTTCTATGGCAGAGCAAGCGCAGCGAGGCCTATGAGACAGCCCTGCACACGCTTGCCATCAATCAACACCTGTTTGCCTGCGACTGCACGCGCGCCCTACTCGGCCCGAACGGGGCCTGCGCCGGACGCTGCGGACATCGCGCAAAAGAACTCTCCAGCCCAAGCGCCCTGCGTGCTCGTGTGCCGGCTCAATGCCACATCCGCTTTTACGATGGTATACAGGGCGACCAATCTGAAGCCCTTGGCGAGACGTTGCAGGACTCCCTGGTGCGGCGCAAGGACGGCCTCTACGCCTATCAACTGGCAGTGGTCGTAGACGACGCCGCGCAGGGCATTACGCATATTGTCCGCGGGTCGGATCTACTGGACTCCACCGCGCGGCAAATTTGCCTGCAACAACAACTGGATCTAACCACGCCTGAGTACAGTCACTTACCCGTTATCACCACCCGTGCAGGACAAAAGTTCAGCAAACAAAACCAGGCGCCCGCGCTGGACGATGATCGCGCCGGATGTAACCTGCGCCTGGCGCTGCGCTTTCTGGGCCAGCAACTGCCTCCGGCAAGACTCAGCCCGCAGGAAATCCTGACTTTCGCCATCGGCCGATGGCAGCGGAACAAAATTCCTGCCGCGATGGCAGTACCGGCAAAGCACATCGGCCTGAAGAGCTGAATGTGACCCATCGATGCGTCGCACGCATTGCACAGCTGCTGCGTATTGCCTTAAATCCTGCGGAACGAGTGCGGGCACAGCCACGCAGTGCCAAAGGCACTAGACACCAAGCCTTGACCTTCGCGGCGCGTCTTGCCAATGTGCCCCAGAGGCTAAGCTGAGGTGCCTCTGTGTACCTTGGGGTAGCTGCAGGGTAACCCCACAGGTTGTATGAAGAGTACCTCGGCTTACCACAAACGCGATCCTTCGGACCTAACACACAGGGAAACAGGTCATGTACATCAATCGAGCACTGCTATTGGCCGCTGGCCTTGTGCTGATTTTTTTGCCCGCATTGGAGTCCTGGGCCATTGGTACCGAAACCATCTGGTACAGGCCCTATCAGCTGTGGTTGATGGCGATCGTCGCAGTTCGGTGGAACCAGCGCTCGAGGCACACGGATGAGCTTTAGCCTGACGCAGATACTGCTGTTCATTATCGCGTACCTCACTGGCTTGTTCGCCGTGGCCTATCTCGCCGACCGCGGTGTGATTCCCCGGCGCATCACCCACCATCCCGCCACCTACATTCTCTCTCTGGGCGTATTTGCGGGCGCAATGGCCAGCAACGGCGTTATCGCCCTGGCGCACGAACAAGGCTATGCCTTTCTGTTGTACTACGCAGGGATTGTGCTGATGTTCATGCTCACCCCTCTGCTGATGATGCCGTTGTTGCGCCTTACGCGCGTCTATCAGTTGACATCCCTTGCCGATGTTTTGAGCTTTCGTTTTCGCAGCCCCTGGGTCGGCGCCTGTGTCACGGTAGCCATGTGTATCACCCTGCTACCGCTGTTAGCCCTGCAGATCCAGGCCGTAGCAGACGCCATTCATATACTCGCCGGAAAGGCGTCTGCGCTGGGTGGTACCGGTGATCGAGAGGATAGGCTCGCGCTGTTGTTCTGCCTCATTATCACGGTGTTTTCCATGCTGTTTGGCACGCGCCGAGACTCAGCTCAACAGCGCAATACCGGGCTGGTAACGGCCATCGCCTTCGAGTCATTGGTAAAACTAACCGCAATGCTGGTCCTGATGCTGGTCGCCGTCTTCCCAGTATTCGGCGGGTTTGCTGGCATGGAGGAATGGGTCGCCAACAACCCGCGATTGAGCGAACCGCTGGAGCAACCGATTCAGGGCGACAGCGGCCGCGCACTGCTACTGGTGTTCTTCGCCGGTGCAATCTGCATGCCGCACATCTTTCACATGACATTTACCGAGAACCAGGACAGTCGCAACCTGCGCAGCGCCAGCTGGGGACTGCCCTTGTACCTGCTGTTGTTGAGCCTGCCGATACTGCCCATCGCCTGGGCAGGCGTAAAAGTGGGTGGCGCGCTACCAATGGATTACAGCGGCCTGGCCATCGGTCTGTCTCTGCACTCGCCAAGTGTTAGCGCGGCGGCCTTCGTGGCAGGATTGTCCGCGGCCAGCGCTACCATGATCGTCGCCACACTCGCTATGGCGAACATGTGCCTGAACCACCTCGTATTGCCGTTTCAGCCCCTGCAGCTGAAAGGCGGCAGTATTTACAAACAACTGCGCTGGCTACAGCGCGGCCTGATTGCCGTACTGATTCTGGCGGCTTATATCTTTTTCGTCACGCTTAGCGGTAGCCAGGGCCTGACCCAACTTGCGCTCGTCGCATTTACCGGCACCCTACAATTTCTGCCTGGCATCATTGCCACCCCCTACTGGCCGCAGGCCAATCGAAAAGGCCTGCTTGCCGGGCTGGGCGCAGGGCTTGCCGTTTGGTGCGTCTCGCTACTGCTACCGCTGTTCGGCGGCGAGTCGCCCCAGCTGCTGTCTGACCTGTACAGCAGCGTGGGGGGGAACAGCGAGATACTTTGGGGCTCTGCCACACTTGTGTCTGTGAGCCTGAATACCGCCCTGTTCATTCTTGTTTCGCTGCTCACCGGCACCAGCGAAGAAGAGCAAATCGCGGCAGAAGTTTGCTCTATGGATGACATCGCCCGCCCAACGCGTCGCACCCTTACGGTTTATAGCGCGGCCGACTTCTCCAGTCGCCTGGCACCGGCACTAGGCGAGGCCACTGCCGAATCAGAAGTACAACGTGCGCTGCAGGAACTGCAATTCGCCCTCGAGGAAAACCGCCCCTATGCCCTGCGTCGGCTGCGCGCGCGCATCGAAGCCAATTTGTCCGGTCTGCTAGGCCCAGCGGTGGCCTACAACATTATCGAAGGCTGCATTCCCTATCAGCCAGGCAACCACAGCACCACAGAGGACATTCAACTGATCGAGCGCAATATCGATCACGCCCAGCCGCACTTTACCGGCCTGGCAGCGGACCTGGACAATTTGCGCCGACACCACCGCGAAACACTCGACAAACTCCCTATCGGCGCCTGCACCGTTGGGGTCGATGGCGAGGTACTGATGTGGAATCGCAGCATGGAGACCATCACCGGCATCGCCCCCACGGATGTATTGGGTTCACTGCTGGCCTTGGCGCCTTCGCCCTGGGGAGCTGCACTACAGCATTTCCTGGGCTCCCCAGCCACTACCTCCCTGAAAATCGAGGTGGAGATGAACAACGACGCGTCGCGCTGGGTCAGCCTGCACAAAACGCCCATTGAAGAAGGCGGCAACGGCGACACGGTTATTCTGGTGGAAGATGTCACCGATATGGAAATGCTGGGGGAGGAGCTACTGCACAACGAGCGCCTGGCATCCATTGGTCGGCTTGCAGCGGGCGTTGCCCACGAGATCGGTAATCCGGTGACCGGTATTGCCTGCCTTGCGCAAAATCTGGAGTACGAAACAGACGCCAGCGAGATTCGCTACATGGCGCAGGATATTCTCAAACAGACCGGCCGTGTCACTCGCATCGTCGAGTCTCTGATGAATTTTTCCCATACCGGGTCCGGTAATGGTGACACCCTGCTGGCACCGGCCAATCTCGCTGACTGTGTTGACGAAGCGATTCACCTGCTCAGCCTCGACAGGGAGGCGCACCCGGTTAGTTTCAACAACGCCTGCGACCGCGAGCTATTGGTACTGGCAGATAGCCAGCGGCTGTTACAGGTTTTCGTCAATCTGCTGAGCAATGCCAGGGATGCCTGCGATGAGTACGGCGAAGTCTGTATCCGCGCCAGTTGCGAAAACGAGAGGGTCTCCGTGGAGGTTGAGGACAACGGCTGTGGCATTGCACCGGAGGTGCAAAGTCGCGTTTTCGAGCCCTTTTACACCACCAAGGACCCAGGCGCAGGTACAGGGCTGGGGCTGGCCCTGGTGTTTTCCATCATGGATGACATGAACGGCAAGGTACAGCTCACCAGCCCTGTCTCCCAGGGTAGCAATCCAGGCACAATCATTACCCTGCAGCTGCCTCTTACGAGCTACGGTGAGACCTTCCAGGTGTAACGCATAACCACACTGTAAGTAACACGACGGTGGAATTTTCCCTACCAGAGTAGTATGTTGCCTAGGCTGTAACCAGAGGTAACAAGACATGCACAAAATACTCATTGTTGAAGATGAGTCGGTAATCCGCATCGCGCTGCGCCGTCTACTGGAGCGCAATGACTACGACGTCAGCGAAGCCGGATCCGTGCCCGAAGCCGAATCCAGCCACCAGTTGCGCAGTTTCGATCTTGTTATCAGCGACCTCAGATTACCCGGCGCGCCCGGCACAGACCTCATCCAGAAAGCCGGTGACGTGCCGGTTCTGATTATGACCAGCTACGCCAGCCTGCGCTCGGCCGTCGACTCCATGCGCATGGGAGCGGTGGACTACATTGCCAAACCTTTCGATCACGGCGACATGGTCAGCGCGGTGCAGCGCATCATTGCCGATCACCCCACCGCCAGAGCAGAACAGTCGCGCACACCCGCAACCAGTAACCAGCAGCAAGCAAGCGCTGGCAATCGGGGCATCGTTGGCAACTGTACCGCCATGCAAACCCTGTTTGAGCACATTGAGAAAGTATCGCCAACCGATTCCACCGTGTTGGTGCTGGGCGAGACAGGCACGGGCAAAGAGCTGGTCGCGCGCAGTGTGCACCACCACAGCCGGCGCGCTGACAAAACAATGATCTCGGTAAACTGCGCAGCGATTCCCGACACCCTGATCGAATCTGAACTATTCGGTTATGAAAAAGGCGCCTTTACCGGAGCAAACGCCAGCCGCATGGGGCTTATCGAGGCGGCCGACGGTGGCACCTTGTTCCTGGATGAGATTGGCGAGCTGCCAATGGAGGCACAGGCACGACTGCTGCGCTTCATTCAGGAGGGAGAGATTCGTCGCATCGGCTCAGTCCATTCGCGCAAGGTCAATGTACGCCTGATATGTGCCACGCACCGCAATCTGCAGGCACTGGCAAAGGAAGGCCAATTCCGCCAGGATCTGTACTACCGCATCAACGTCCTGCGCCTGCAATTGCCACCGCTACGCGAACGCGGCAAAGACATCCTGCAGTTGGCCGAGGGCATGCTGCAAGTCCAGGCAGAAAAGCTGGGCAGACCGACAGTGCGTCTGTCTCCTCGAGCGATCCAGGCGATCACAACCTACCAATGGCCGGGCAACGTGCGCGAACTGGAACACGCCATTGAACGGGCAGTGGTACTGGCCGTTACAGAAGAAATAGACAATCAAGACCTGGGTATCGACCTTGAACTGGTCAATATCAACCGCATTCGCGGCCAACAAGGCATCACATCTTCCAGCAAACCCATCCTTAACACGCAGGATCCAGCCGAAGACCTGTCGCTGGAGGACTATTTCCAACGCTTCGTGCTCGAACACCAGGATTCAATGAGCGAAACTGAACTGGCGCGCAAACTGGGCGTCAGCCGCAAGTGCTTGTGGGAAAGGCGCAACCGCTTCGACATCCCCAGGAAGAAGAACGAGACCCCTGCCAAGCGCAAAAGTGCCTCCAACCAAGCAAAATAGGCGTTACCCTGAGGGGCTATGACTTCCCAAACTGGAGTAGTTTGGTAACGATTGGTCGGAAAAGACCCTTAACGAAAACGATAGATTATTTTTATCTTATTGTTTTTATTGAGAAAATTAACTATTGGCACGCTACATGCACACTACTAAGTGGTACAAAAAATAAAAATAACAGCTACCGTAATAAAAATAATATTTTCGCTATGGACCTGGACGGGGAAGTTTTCTTCCCCTGAATTTATTTGTGCACGGCTTGACCGCCATGCCTCATAGCCTTAGCCACATTACTGTGGTTCGAACTCAAGACATAAAAATAACAGCACGCAGAAATAACAATAACTCGCGATGTGAGACCTGGATGGGGAAAACTTTGTTTTCCCCATTATTCATTTGCCCACTCATTTCCTCCGCCGAAACAGCGTGAACGACACTCCTGTGTTAGAATTCCCGGCTGTCGATTTCCTCTACAGGCCCTTTAATTGAACGTTATCCCACGGGACCAGCACTGCATTTCTCGCAGGAATATCAGCGACGGTGCACTCAAAGTCATGTCTCGCCTTAGAAGCGAGGGGCACCAGGCCTACCTTGTGGGTGGCGCCGTGCGCGATCTCATGCTCGAAGGTCACCCCAAAGATTTTGACATTGCCACCGACGCCACTCCTGAAGCCGTCAACGAACTATTTCGTAACTCCCGCATCATCGGCCGCCGCTTCCGTATTGTGCATGTGCGCTTCGGCCGTGAAATCATCGAAGTAACCACCTTTCGCGGTCATCATGAAAGCGGTGATGGTGGCGACAACCAGGCACGGCAATCAGCCAGTGGCCTGCTGCTACGAGACAACGTCTACGGCACGCTGGAAGAAGATGCCGTGAGACGAGACCTCACCATCAACGCCCTGTATTACGACTCAGGTAAATTTGAAGTATTCGACGACGTTGGCGGGTTGGAGGATTTGCAGCAGCGCCTGATTAGAGTGATAGGCGACCCAAGACAACGCTATACCGAAGATCCTGTGCGCATGTTGCGCGTTCTGCGTTTTGCCGCCAAGCTCAACTTTACAATCGAAGCGGAAACCTCCGCTGCGATCCCGGACTGCGCCCACTTACTCGGAGAAATCCCCTCCGCAAGATTGTTCGATGAATTCCTCAAGCTATTCCTGTCAGGCTATGCTGCACGCACACTGGACAAGTTGCTAGAACACGATCTGCTGCGTTACCTGTTCCCGGATTCCAGCGCCATCCTGCAAACGGATGAGTATGCACTGGCGCTAGTTAGAGCAGCAATGACCAATACCGACCAGCGCATAGCGCAGGGAAAACCAGTTACACCAGCATTCTTACTGGCCGCTCTGTTGTGGCCAGTTGTCACCAAAGATGCACAGCGACGCCAGGATAGAGGGGACGCCCCCATGCTGGCCATGGGCGACGCCGGGCAGGACGCCATATCCGAGGTGGTAAGCCACATCTCAATTCCGCGTCGCTTTAGTCAACCCATGCGCGAAATCTGGGAATTCCAGTTGCGCCTTGAGCGGCGCAAGGGCCGCAAGGCAGCGGAGCTGGTAGATCACCGCCGTTTTCGTGCGGCCTATGACTTCCTGCTGCTGAGGGAGCAAGCCGGCGAGGAAACAGACGGCCTGGGAGCCTGGTGGACAGACTTCCAGGAACTGTCCCTGGAGCAAAGATTAGAGCAGGCCGGCTCTGGCAAAGGCAGGCGTCGTGGCCGCCGTGGGGACCAGTCAAACGCATGAGCCAGGCTTACATCGCCCTGGGTAGCAATCTCGAAGAACCCCTGCAGCAGTTGCACAGCGCACTGCGCGCATTGAATGCTCTGCCAGAAACTGCACTGGTAAAAGCCTCCAGTATCTATCAAAGCGCTGCTGTGGGCCCTGGTGATCAACCGGATTACCTCAATGCCGCTGTACTGCTCGATACGCGCCTGGGCCCTCAACCTTTGCTGGTTGCACTGCTGGCGATAGAGGATGAACAGGGGCGTCAACGGACCGTCCGCTGGGGGCCACGCACGCTAGACCTTGATCTGTTGCTATACGATCACGTCACAATGAATACTCATTGCCTCACACTGCCGCACCCGCGCCTGCGCGAGCGAGATTTCGTGCTGTATCCCCTGCATGAAATCAGCGACACTAATCAGATGCTGCCCGGCGATGCGGAACTTGATACATTAATATCTCGCTGCCAGGACAACGGTCTGATCAAGACCGAGTGGCAACTGGGGACTGGTTGAGAAGTGAGCAGGAAATGAGCAGGGAGCATGCGTTTGGCAGATAGCAGACCCATTGCCGTGGACCTGAAAGGCAGGATACCGCCATCATTCATCGCAGTGGAAGGACCCATCGGGGTCGGTAAAACGACCTTGGCGAAGAAGCTCGCAGCAAGCTTCAATTACGCCACCTTGCTTGAAGACGCCGAGGAAAACCCTTTCCTGGAAAAGTTCTACCGCAATCCCAAGCAAGCAGCGCTCGCGACACAGCTGTTCTTTCTTTTTCAACGGGCTCAAAAAATCCAGGACATGCGTCAGGCGGATATATTCTCACCGGTTCGCGTGGCCGACTTCCTAGTTGAAAAAGACCCTTTATTCGCGCGCATCAACCTGGAACGCGATGAATACCAACTCTATGAAAAAGTGTATCAACAGCTGACTATCGACGCGCCAAAGCCGGATCTGGTCATCTACTTGCAAGCCTCAACGGATGTACTTTTATCGCGCATCGACAACCGCGGTATCCGTTATGAAAGTGCCATAGAACGGAGCTATTTAGAGAGTTTGAACGAAGTGTACAGTGAGTTCTTTCTATATTACGATGATGCCCCGCTGCTCATCGTCAACGCCAGTGAGATCGATCTGGCGCACAATGAAGCAGACTATAAACACTTGGTGGACTACATGCTCGACATTCGCAGTGGCCGCCATTATTTCAACCCCACATTCTTCGGATAGCATCACCCGCGGGCGGCTAGGCCATGGCAAAGTTCACCATAAGCACCCTGGATAAGATGAAAGCGGCGGGCGAAAAATTCGTCTGCATTACCGCTTATGACGCAACCTTCGCCAGCCTGATCAGCGAAGTGGGCGCGGAGAGCATCCTGGTGGGCGATTCACTGGGCATGGTCCTGCAGGGCCATGAGAGCACTATCCCCGTCACCATAGACGACATGGCCTACCACACCGCGTGTGTGCACCGGGCCGACCCCGAGTGCCTGGTCATCGCAGACATGCCATTCATGAGCTACACCAGTCCTGAGCAGACCATGCATAACGCAACAGCCCTCATGCAAGCCGGTGCGCAGATGGTCAAAATGGAGGGCGGTGTCTGGCTCAGCGACTCCATCAGTATGCTGGTTGAACGCGGTATTCCCGTGTGCGCGCACCTGGGCCTCACGCCACAGTCGGTCAACACCTTCGGTGGCTTTAAAGTGCAGGGCCGCACCCCAAAAGAAGCCAAATCGATTCTCGCCGACTCAGTAGAGATTCAGGATGCCGGCGCCAGTCTGCTGGTGCTGGAGTGTATTCCCGCTCACCTGGCAACAGACATCAGCGACAAGATGGATATTCCGGTGATTGGCATTGGCGCCGGAGGCGGCACTGATGGGCAGGTACTGGTCATGCATGACCTGCTCGGTCTCTGCGCCCACACCCCCCGATTCGTGCAAAACTTCATGCAAGGCCAGGCCAGCATCAAGGACGGCTTGAAGGCCTTCGTGGAGGCGGTGAAGTCAGGCGACTATCCAAAAGAAGAGCATACCTACACTTAACGGCGCGCCCGATTGGCTGCAACGCCATAATCGAAGTTATTACTTACCTTTTGTTTCGGAAAACCACAACCTGAGTCACATAATCGTGTTTATCGGTAACAAACAGTGTGAATTTTTCATAAATTAGCGTTGCCGGGCATAGGGGGTTGCGGCATACTTGCCTCAAATCTTGGCGGGCATTTAAGGCCTTCCGAGGTGCTTGATAGCAAGCACTATACAGTTTTAGCGTCCTTATTCTGGTCACGCGAGGAACGGGTAGACATGCGAACTTACTGCAGTAACACGCAACTGCAATCTGCCCTTGGCCAATACCGCCAAAATGGCCAGATTATCGGTTTTGTTCCCACTATGGGTAACCTGCACGAGGGTCACCTGGACCTGGTACGCAAGGCCCGCCAGCTGTGCGACATTGTCGTGGTCAGCATTTTTGTCAATCCCCTGCAGTTCGGCGCCAATGAAGATCTGGACGCCTATCCGCGCACCCTCGCCTCAGATAAAGAAAAGTTGTTCAGCGCAGGCGTACACGTACTCTACACGCCCACCGCCGACGAAATTTACCCCGAGGGAATGGCCGCACAAACCATCGTGCACGTACCGAACCTTGGCAGCACTTTATGTGGCAGCAGCCGTCCCGGGCATTTTGACGGCGTCACCACAGTTGTCAGCAAGTTGTTTAACATCGTGCAGCCCGATCTTGCTCTATTCGGCGAGAAAGACTTCCAGCAACTCTCCATCATCCGCAAAATGGTCACTGACCTCTGCATGCCGATCAAAATCGTCGGGGTAGCCACTACCCGGGCGGAAGATGGCCTGGCCTTGAGTTCCCGCAACGGTTTCCTGTCCAAGGACCAGCGCGATATGGCACCCGTCCTGCACCAGATACTGAACAGCTGCCGCGAGGCCATCGCCTGTGGTTTTGATAATTTCCTGCAGCTTGAATCCCATGCCCGCATGAAGCTATTGCAGGCTGGCTTCGAACCGGATTACTTCGCCATCCGCGATGCTCGTACATTACAAACAGTGACTGAGGATACCGAAGAAATCGCCATTCTCGCGGCAGCGCGCCTGGGCCCAACCCGCCTGATCGACAATGTCCGATTGTCACTAAACCCGGTCTCCGACTGGGGCATGCTCGCCAGCGGCCACTAAGTACCCAACGACTTATAACGCAAATACCATCAGCCTGTTTTCAGAAGCGGGCAGGCCAAGTACTATTCCTGTTTTACACACTGCTCTAAGGATCTGACCAAGATGTCCGATTTCCCTGTTCGCCCAGTCCCCGCCAACTTTGGCGATGCGCACATTAACGCAGACAGCTACCGCACGCAGTACCAACGCTCCATAGAGGATCCGGAAAGCTTCTGGGCAGAAATGGCCAATTCGTTCCTGTCGTGGGAGCAAACCTGGGACAAGGTGGTGGACTACGATTTCAGCCGCGGTGATGCGCAATGGTTCGCCGGCGGCAAACTGAACGTCAGCTATAACTGTATTGATCGCCACCTGCCACAGCGCGCCGCGCAGACCGCGTTGATTTGGGAAGGCGACGATCCCGCAGACAGCAAGCACATCACCTACGCCGAACTGAAAGACAATGTCTGCCGACTGGCTAATACGCTGAAAGCCAGGGGTGTCAAGAAAGGCGACCGGGTGTGTATTTATATGCCGATGATTCCCGAGGCAACCTACGCCATGCTCGCTTGCACCCGCATTGGTGCTGTGCATTCTGTCGTTTTCGGCGGTTTTTCGCCCGAGGCACTTAAAGATCGCATCCTGGACTCCGACTGCCAAACACTGATTACCGCAGACGAGGGTGTACGTGGCGGCAAGCCAGTACCGCTGAAATCCAATGCCGACAAAGCGCTCGCATTCTGTCCCAATGTCCGTACCTGTCTGGTGGTGCACCGCACGGGCGGCAACATCGATTGGCAAGAGGAGCGGGACATCTGGTACCACGAAACGGTGGACCAGGCATCCAGCGATTGTGTACCAGAATCCATGGACGCAGAAGACCCACTGTTTATCTTGTACACCTCCGGCTCCACCGGCAAACCCAAGGGCGTACTGCACACCACCGGTGGATATTTGCTGCAAGCCGCAATGACATTCAAATACACATTTGATTACCGTGAAGGTGACATCTACTGGTGCACGGCAGATGTGGGCTGGGTCACCGGACACACATATATCGTGTATGGACCGCTGGCCAACGGCGCGATTTCTCTCATGTTTGAAGGCGTGCCCACCTACCCCGACGCCGGTCGTTGCTGGGAAATTGTCGATAAGCATCAGGTGAATATTTTTTACACCGCACCGACGGCTATTCGTGCCCTGCAGGCGGTAGGGGACGAACCGGTCACACGCTCATCCCGCGCCAGCCTGAAATTACTGGGCACGGTGGGTGAACCGATTAACCCGGAAGCCTGGGAGTGGTACTACAACGTAGTCGGTGATCAGCGCTGCCCCATCGTAGACACCTGGTGGCAAACCGAGACGGGCGCGCACATGATCACCCCACTACCGGGTGCCATGGACCTGAAACCGGGTTCCGCCACCCTGCCCTTTTTTGGCGTACAGCTGGCCCTGTTGAATGAAGAAGGCGAGGAGATAGAAGGTCCTGGCGCGGGGTACCTCGTTATAAAAGGGTCATGGCCCAGCCAATTGCGCACCGTTTATGGCGATCACCAGCGCATGATCGATACGTATTTCAGCACCTACAAGGGCTACTACTTCACCGGCGATGGTGCCAGCCGTGACGAGGATGGTTACTACTGGATCACGGGCAGGGTCGACGACGTGCTCAATGTGTCAGGCCATCGCATGGGCACAGCAGAAATCGAAAGCGCCCTGGTCCTGCACGAAAAAATCGCCGAAGCTGCCGTGGTTGGCTTCCCCCATGACATCAAGGGACAGGCCATTTATGCGTTCGTCACCCCAATGCAGGGCGTTGAGCCAGACGATGAACTGCGCAAGGAGCTAATCCAGTTATGCGTGCAGGAGATCGGCGCGATTGCCAAACCAGAGATCATCCAGTGGGCACCGGGCCTGCCCAAGACGCGCTCGGGGAAGATCATGCGCAGGATTCTGCGCAAGATTGCTGAAAATGAACTGGATAGCCTGGGCGACACGAGCACGCTGGCCGACCCGTCGGTAGTGGAGAGCCTGATAGCTAACCGCACCGAGTAGGGACGGTATCGGGAAACTGTGCGTTACAGCCAGTGGTAACGCAACTCCAGGCCTATGCGCCGCTCGAAAGTTCTCGGCAAAAACTGCACGTAGGCGTTAGCCAGCAAGTTCTCATTCTGCGCCGAAATATTGGAAACGTAATTTTCATCCAACACGTTCTTCACGAATAATGCAGCGCTGTAACGCTCGTTCTTATCGCGCAGCATGACCGACAAGTCTACAATCTCGTAAGCCTCTTGGCGCTGATTACGGTCCTGGTCGATAGACAACTGCACATCATCCTGGGCACGGAAATTACCTTTTAAGATCGTATCAAAAGGCAGCCCTTCCACCGGCACAACGTAGTTGACCGCCAGAGTGAACTTCCAGTCTGGTGAAAACGGTAGCTCACCGCCACTGAGATCCTGTGATGCTATGGTGTCACCACAGCTGGTCTGATTCTTATAGCCTATGCCACGAAATTCCTGGCCAAACCCACAGGGGCCATTGGTGTAACTATCGATCTGCGCATCGATGTAGGCAAGGCCACCAAATATCGACAGGTTTTCAGTCGGCTGCGCCATAAAGTCGATCTCAATGCCCTCAGTGGTCACCTCACCGACGTTGGTCAGAATGAAACTGAACTGGCGATCGGGCACGCCGTTACCGTCCTCATCCTGGGTATTACCGCCGTCATCAAGAATCAAAATGGACTCACTCGCCTGTGCCTGGAAGTCTTCATACTCAGTATGGAATATGGCAACGTTGAACACGAGACGGTTATCAAACCAACTAGACTTCAACCCGATCTCAAATGACTCCGAAGTTTCCGGATCAACAGGTTGTGTGTTTTCAGGGGTACTTCCTGTGGTGATATTGAACGCTGGCCCTTTATAGCCTTGCACAAACGATGCATATAACAGTGCGTCTTCGGAAGCCTCCCACTCAAGGGTCACCTTGCCGGAAGCATCACTCTCCTTTACATCCTTGCTAAAGAATGGGATGGCGGGTTGAACAGCCGAAGTACTTTGCCGCTCAAACTCGAATTCAACCTCGTCCTCTGTGTAGCGAGCGCCCAGCACCAAACGCAGTTCATCCCGTATCGCCCAGGTGGCTTCGCCAAACGCTGCGTAATTCAGCGCATCGACCTGAAAAACGCTAGTACCAGTACCGTTAAGGAGAAAGCGGTTGAAAGTTCGGTTAACGGTTTGATCAAAATAATACAGACCTGCCACATAGGAAATCACTTGGTCCGCAGGAGAAGTTATACGGAACTCCTGTGTAAATTGCTCCTGCTCTGTATGGCCGTCTTGAAAGCCATTGAGCGGGTGCATAGGCTGATTATCGAGGTCGTCAGCCTTTTCTTGCTCCCACTTTCGTCCAGCCGTGATAGAGGTCAAGATATGCGATCCCAACTGCCAGTCAGCGGTCAGCGAGTGCCCTTGACCTTGCACACGCAATTCTGAGGGAGCATCTTGATTAACCTTGGTGTTGTCTTCGGAAGGCGTCACTGGACTCAGTATATCGAGCTGACCATCGACTGTTCCTTGATTGTTAGGGGGTTCAGCTGGAAAAGGCTCAAGTGAACGAATAGTACCCACGCAGCAATCACCTTCGGTCTCGTTATAGTCGCTGGACCACAACAGGCTAAGCTCGTCAGTTGGGTCCCAGCGTAATTTCCCGCGCAGACTCCAATCGTCTTTCTCATTCAAGGTGTTGCCGTTGAATACATTATCAATATACCCGTCATCATGGGCATAAAACCCCGTTACGCGAAAGCCCAGAGAATCGGTAATCGGGCCCGCCGCAGTAAACCCGCTTTGCCATTGATCATCTTCAATGGCCGTACCGGAAACGGTAGCGGTAAACTCCTCCGTAGGCTCTTGGGTAATGATATGCACCACACCAGCAGTGGCGTTTTTACCAAAGAGAGTACCTTGGGGGCCGCGCAAAACTTCTACACGCTGAACATCCAACAACTGCAGGAAGGCCATACCAGACCTGCCCATCACAACACCGTCCACAACGGTCGATACGCTAGGCTCAACCGCCGAACTGAATGACTGCGTACCGATACCCCGAATATTAAATGAGCTTTCACGCGGCCCGCCGGATTTCTGAATATTGAGGCTGGGTACCAGTTGCGTCAGATCCTCTGAGTCCGTAAGGAACGCGTCCTTGAGCAAGCTCTCTGGCAGTGCCATCACGGAAACGGAAACATCCTGCAGACTCTGTTCCCGCTTACGGGCAGTCACCACAATTTCTTCCATTAGCGAGGTGGAGGCTCTGGCAGGAGCCGGATCTGGCTGTGCCTGAGTCAGTGCAGGCGCGATCAGGAACAGTCCCGATAGCAGGCGGGTGCTGGTGCGCATAATGCTTTCCTTATTGTAATATTCTCTCCAGTATAATTTGGTCAGGCCAATTTGACACCCCCTTTAGCGCTTCTTTTCCTCAATTCATACCCGGTTTAATTTTCGCAGGGCAATACCGGCTACTCTTCTGGGAGGCGCAGGTTACTTCTCCTGCTTGTTCGCGCTATGGAGGGGGTTAGCGCGACAGGGGTTAGACGGCGCACATAACGGGGCTTTCGTGACTGTGCCTGCATTGATTGAATAAAGCGCGATATCAGGTTGCAAGACCAAGGCCTCTCAGAGCGAATATCTCAGCCTGCTGAGCAGCGAGAGGCCTTGGTCTTGCAACCTGAATGCAACATAACCACCCCGTCCGGTCGTCGACCACCCCAAAAAGCGCAACCTGAATGCAAAGTAACCATGCCCCATCACACCAGCCACCATAAACACTCGCAATAAAAAAGGGGATACGATAAATCGCACCCCCTCCCTTTGACCTCTTACGAGTTAACGTTTGAGTACTACTCAGACACTCCCTTTCCTAGCGTTGTACCCGAAGCAGCAATGGATCGTATAACCCAGCCTGCACCTGGGCTGAAGTTGTGATCGAGATGTGAAAGAGGAGCCATCCCCAAGTCGTACTGGTCACGTTCACATTAACATCAGCACCCCCCACTGAATTTCCCCAGGGCGGGATAAAGCCCCACTGCTGGTAGTAGTTGACATGGTATTGCGTACCTATGGGGCGTCGCGTCTCCGAGTCCAAATCCACGTCGGAGTCATTCTCGATCGCATCTATGTAGCCGGTAAAGACAATATCGAAGTTTCCGATTGACGCTTGATTGGCCTGAAGTCTCTCTGTCAAGTCGTAGAGGGAACCACCGCCGTGGCTGAACCCGTAGAGTGCCACCGATGTCACCCCACGATTCTGAACCGCATCCACGATCTCGTCATACACAGGGCCGGAGCCATTGCTAGCCACATCATTTTCGACATACATATGGGAGTCGTATCCCTCTTTGTGTAGAGCCACAGCCAACTCGGATATGCCCTCATTGGGGCCGAAAACCGGATCAGTCGGAAATTGAAATTCGCCATGGAGTCCAACAACGAGGCTGCTAAACGAGTAGAAATGAACTTCATCCGAGGCAAGCACCTCCAGGGACTGAGCATCTCGAAGCTCAAAAGTCAGGTCCGCTTCCCCACCATTGGGACTTTCCACCCAGACCGACTGCACCGAAGCAACCGCTGCAATCGTCGCTTCATCGAGCCCATCCAGGATGGCCAGCCCCTTGCTCGAACTGGCCCAAACTCGCAAATCGCCATTACTCCGCTTAAGTACGTATTGCGTTCCCGCTGGAGCGGCCTCCAAGTCGAATCGCAACTCAACTTCAATCAAATCATTTTCGCCCGCAACCTCAGCACCGTCTCTGTCCGCCAGGCTGTCCCCATCGTCGTCGTCGCCATTGATCCGAATCCCAGCTCCAATGGCCTGCTCGTCTTCTTCTAATACGGCCCGACGTTGCAGTGGAGCGTTATAAGTCTCACTCTGTGGCCGATACGCCACCATATTGATGCTGGGCTGGGGCGGGCACAGGGAAGGAGGAACTGAAATGGGATTACCAGCCAAGGCATCCAGCGTCATATGAATAGGCACTGGATCAGTGATCATTCCAGCGTGATCTACAATGATACTGAAGGGGCACATTTCCCCTATCTCTATATTGCTTGCACCCAGGCCAAGCTCTGCGTTGTCATATTTTACAACGGGAGAGCCTCCCGGCCCCTCACCCCAGTACCAAACCAGTTCGTCATTGTTGGTATAGAACGCGTAATACTCTAGGCTTCCGGGCGTCATATCGCCCGCGTTGAGGTCTGTAATAAAATCCGATCCAGTCTGCATTTGGACGCACGGTGCTACTTCTGCACAAGTGACACCGAATACCGAGAAGACTGGCCCTGCGAAA
>JBLFXU010000008.1:0-22564 GCA_047609575.1 Bacteroidia bacterium
ACTGATAAACTGCGCACCAGTTGTGGCTCGCGCATGCTGGATAATTTCGTGCCGCCCTATGACGCCACCGTCGTCAAAAGCCTGCGGACTGCGGGCACTGTACTATTGGGCAAAACGAATATGGATGAGTTCGCCATGGGCTCATCCAATGAGAGTAGTTTTTATGGCCCAGTGCGCAATCCCTGGGATCTGGGCCGAGTTCCCGGCGGTTCCTCCGGCGGTTCAGCCGCGGCTATCGCGGCAAGACTGGTGCCCGCTGCTACCGGCACTGATACCGGCGGATCCATTCGCCAGCCAGCCGCCTTTTGTGGCATCACTGGTTTGAAGCCCACCTACGGTAGGGTGTCTAGGTTGGGCATGGTGGCGTTCGCCTCCAGCCTCGACCAGGGTGGCCCCATGGCGCGCAGCGCGCAAGACTGCGCCTTGTTACTGAACGCCATGGCCGGACTCGACCCACTGGACTCAACCTCCTCGAAAGAACCCGTGGAGGACTTTTCTGCAGGGCTGGAGGGCAGTCTCGACGGATTGCGTATCGGCCTTCCGCGCGAATACTTCGGCGATGGCCTGGACCGCGCTACCGGGGAGTCCATAACGCAATCCCTGGCCGAATTGGAAAAGCTGGGCGCTACATTGGTAGACGTATCACTGCCACACAGCAATCTTACCGTGCCCACTTACTATATTGTCGCGCCTGCCGAGGCCTCAACCAACCTGTCGCGCTTCGACGGCGTGCGCTATGGCCACCGCTGCGAAAACCCAAAGGATCTGCACGATTTGTACACACGAACCCGCGAAGAAGGCTTCGGCGATGAGGTGAAACGACGCATCCTGATAGGCACCTATGCCTTGTCCGCAGGCTACTACGATGCCTATTACAAAAAGGCACAGCAGGTAAGGCGCCTCATTCGACAGGATTTCATGGACTGTTTCGATTCAGTTGACGTCATTGCTGGCCCAACAACACCGGGCCCGGCTTTTGCGCTGGGAGAAAAATCCAATGATCCGATCTCCATGTACCTTGAGGACGTCTACACTCTGGCGGTTAATCTCGCCGGCTTACCCGGCATGTCAATTCCCGCTGGGCTGGTTCGAGGGTTGCCCGTGGGCCTGCAGCTGATCGGCACACATTTCGCCGAGAGCCGCCTGCTCAACGTCGCACATCGCTTCCAGCAGGCGACCGACTGGCACACGCAATTACCTGCCAGCGCGGGGGGGCAAAGTTGATGCAATGGGAAACTGTTATCGGGCTCGAAGTGCACCTGCAACTGGCCACCGCATCGAAGATATTTTCAGGCTCACCAACGACTTTTGGTGCACAACCCAACACACAAGCCAGCGCCGTGGATCTGGCTATGCCTGGTATGCTGCCAGTATTTAATGAACAGGCCCTGCGCTTTGCCGTTATGTTTGGACTGGGCATAGGCGCCAAGATAAACCAGCGCTCTGTCTTCGACCGCAAAAACTATTTTTATCCCGACCTACCCAAGGGCTATCAGATCAGCCAGTTTGATCAACCCATCGTGGGGGCAGGTACCTTTGAAATTACGCTTAAGGACGGCACCACACGCGAGATCGGCATTACCCGCGCGCATCTTGAAGAAGATGCCGGGAAATCCCTGCACAAGGATTACCAGGGCCAGAGTGGTATCGACCTGAACAGGGCCGGCACGCCCTTGCTTGAAATTGTCTCAGATCCCGACATTCGTAGCGCCGAAGAAGCCGTCGCCTACCTCAAGGCAATGCATAGTCTGGTCACCTACCTAGGCATCTCCGACGGCAACATGTCCCAGGGATCGATGCGCTGCGATATCAACATCTCGCTGCGACCTGTGGGCAGTGACACTTTGGGTACGCGCGCTGAAATCAAGAACGTTAATTCGTTTCGCTTCGTTGAAAAAGCGATTCACCACGAGTTCGTACGCCAATCCGACATCCTCGAGAATGGCGGCACCATCGTGCAGGAAACACGCCTGTACGATGCCGATCGCGACGAGACACGCTCCATGCGCTCCAAGGAGGTCGCGAACGATTACCGCTATTTCCCCGAACCAGACCTGCTACCGATAGTTATCAACGAGGAATTCATACACACCTTGCGCGCACAGTTGCCCGAACTACCCGTGGAGAAACGTCATCGTTTCATGGAGCAATACAAGCTGGACAGCTACGACGCCAGCGTACTGTGCGATAGTCGGTCGCTGGCCGACTACTTTGAAGCCGTGACCGACACATGCGGTGACAGTAAGATTGCCGCCAACTGGGTACAGGTTGAACTGCTGGGGCAGCTCAACCGCAATGAACTGGGTATTGCCGCAAGCCCGGTATCAGCGCAGGACCTGGGCGGCTTGATCGCCCGCATACTCGATAACAGCATTTCTGGCAAAATCGCCAAACAGGTCTTCGAGGCGATGTGGGCGGGCGAAGGCAGTGCCGACGACATCATCGAAAATCGCGGTCTCAAGCAAGTCAGCGATTCAGGCGAGCTGGAAACAATGGTCGATGAGGTCATCACTGCCAACGCAGCACAGGTGCAACAGTATCTGGAAGCGGACGATATAAAACGCAAGAAACTGGTCGGATTTTTCGTGGGCCAGGTAATGAAACTGTCCAAGGGACAGGCGAACCCACAGATAGTCAATGAACTGCTGGCCAAGAAGCTGGTCTAGAGGATTTTACGATGCGTAAGGATAAAGCAAAGGTACTGGATGAAGTGTGGACCGAGGATCGCGTCCGTAACTTTCTCGAGGTCCGCACCTACGATGGTGGCAACGAAGATTTCCATATGCTGCTCAAGGCCTATCAGAGCATGCGCGCCTCGGACTTCGAACTGTTTATCTCATTTTTTCTACAGCAAAAGCGCGATCTTAATGCCACGGACAAGGACGGGCGCTCAGTAATCGATGTGATCTCAACACACCGGCACGGGGCACAATACGCCGATATCCTCAAAGCTGCAGCTGGCTAAGCAAGGCCCGCTACTACGTGGCTGCGGGCGCCCAGCTATTCTTCGTAGTGCACCCTGCCTTTGGCAAATTTCTCGCGATTCTCGCGTTTTTTTTCCTCGCTCTTACGCAGCAATACATAGACTGCTCCGGTGCCGCCGTGCCGCGGCTGCGCGCTATGAAATGCCTGCACAACCTCAAGTTCCGGCAGCCAGCGATTCACGCAGCCTTTCAGAATAGATGAGCGTTCAACCTCGGCCCGGCTCTGTCCCTTACCGTGAATCATCAAAACACTGCGCAAACCCAATTGATAACACTCAGCCAGGAATTCAAATATCTCTGTGCGGGCACGTTCAACGGTCATCCGGTGCAGGTCCAGCCGCGCATGGGCCTCGTAACGACCCTGCTTCAGTTTGCGAAACACACCGTTCTGCACGCCAGGTCGCTTGTACTCCAGCACATACCAGGCATCCAATGGTTGAATATCGGTATCGGTCAGATGGTTGGGGTCATCAGTATCGGCCACCGCTGCAGCACGGCGGCTCTCAAGGACAGCTGCACTCTCGGCAGGCGCTTTGCGGATATCCACCCGCGCCTCCCGCGTCAGCGGTACCACATCAGACATCGCTTGTGTGAAAGCTGCGTCATCATCGCCGTTCATCATTACACCCTCGCCTCCAGTTGGTTATTATAGCCACTGAGGCACTAATCCGGCACCAATACCGCACTAATACCGTACTATCGAGACATCGCCATGACCGAAAAATCATCTTCTGCAACCCATTGCCCACTGTGCGGTGCGGACAATCAATGCGCAGTGGCCGCCGGCAAAGCGGCCGCAAGCTGCTGGTGCTTCAACACAAAACTGGATGACAAGGCAAAAGCGAAGGCCGCTGCCATCACCGATGTACAATGCGTGTGCCCCAACTGTGGCCAAATAACGAAGGATACCCAATCATGAGCGGTGATTTCAGTCACGGCGCGCGCTACCTGTCCCGCGGTGCCAAACTCCTTACCCACCCGTCACTGCGGCTCTTTGTTATCGTTCCGCTAACCATCAATATCCTGATTTTCGGTTCACTATTAACGGTTGGTTTTGGTTACCTGACCGGCCTCATGGACTGGATGCTGGCGAAGCTTCCGGGGTGGCTCAGCTTTATAGAGTGGATATTGTGGCCGCTAATCGGCCTCACTGCAGCCCTGATCACCGGCTACCTGTTTACCGCCATCACCCTGATTATTGCCTCCCCATTCAACGGATTGCTGGCAGAAAAGGCGGAGGAGCTAATTACGGGAAAGCCCGTTGACGGGCTGGAAGGGTTCGCAGGTGCGCTCATTGCGGTGCCACGGGGCATTATGCGAGAGGTGCTAAAGCTCCTCTATTACGTGCCTATGGCGCTATTCGTACTGTTGCTGTCGATTACTCCCGGGGTCAACGCAGTAGCACCAGTGCTATGGCTGCTGCTTGGCGCGTGGATGATGAGCATTCAATACGTGGACTACCCAATGGATAACCACCAGCTTGATTTTGCCGATGTGAAGGAAGCCGTGCGCTCACAGCGTGCGCTAAGCCTTGGCTTTGGCGGAATGGTGGCCCTGTGCAGCGGCATTCCACTGCTCAACCTGTTTGTTGTGCCGTCGGCGGTCGTGGGGGCAACATTGCTGTGGTGCGAAGAGCTGAGCACTGAAAACTGAAAACCGAGCCCTGAAGAGTGAACCCGGTTTCTAAATGGGAGCCAGGCGTTAGGCCAGTAGCTCCTCAGGTGGGT
Source organism: Bacteroidia bacterium (assembly GCA_047609575.1). Lineage (GTDB taxonomy): Bacteria > Pseudomonadota > Gammaproteobacteria > Pseudomonadales > Halieaceae > Marimicrobium. Next base: position 4,712 of record JBLFXU010000008.1, read on the forward strand.
GCGTACAATCCAGCTTAGCGCCTAGCAGCGCTTCCAATTCGGGCAACAGGAAAGCGTCGTCCTCACTGGCAAAACTGATTGAGGTGCCGGTAGCACCTGCGCGGCCCGTGCGACCGATACGGTGCACATAATCTTCCGGGTCTTCCGGGAGATTGTAGTTCACCACATGACTGACACCTTCAACATGAATCCCGCGACCGGCAACATCCGTTGCAACCAGTACTTTGATTTCACCCTGCTTGAACTGCTCCAGCGTTTTGGTGCGCTTAGCCTGTGGAATTTCTCCCGATAGAATCCCGGCAGACAGACCCGCTTTGCGTAGCCTTTCATGCAAGCGACGTACCTGATCGCGCCGATTGGCAAACACGATAACGCTAGTGGTCTGATCGGAACGCAGCAAGTTATTCAACACGCGGAAGCGCTGTTCACTGCTGACCATATACACTTTCTGGTCAACTGAATCTGTCGCCACATTTTCCGGCTCGATATCCACAGTAATGGGCTCGAAGGTCCACTGTGCCGAGAGATTTAAAATATCCTGGGTGAATGTTGCGGAAAACAACAGAGTTTGGCGATTCTCCTTGCTCGGGGTTGCGCGCACAATACGCTTCACCTGTGGAATGAAACCCATATCCAGCATGCGATCACCCTCGTCCAATACGAGAATTTCCACATGGTCCAGGTACAAATCGCGGCGACTCATAAAGTCCAAAAGGCGTCCCGGGGTGGCAACGACCAGATCAACTACGTTGTTACTCAGCCTGCTCAATTGCTTTTGGTAGTCCATACCACCAATGAGTGTAACTACCTGCAGCGGCGCATGACGCGCCAGATCCTCGGCGTCCGCGGCAATCTGCATGACCAGCTCTCGGGTCGGCGCGATCACTAATGCCCGCGGCTCTCCACAAAATCGCTCGCCCTCTATCGGGTTACACAGCAGATCGTTGAAAATGGTGACCAGGAATGCCGCCGTCTTACCTGTGCCGGTCTGCGCCTTACCAATGGCATCATGACCCTGCAGCGTCTGCGGCAGAATGGCGGCCTGAATAGGGGAGCAGTACTTGAACCCCAGATCGGCAATGCCGTGCATCAGCTCGTCGCGCAGGCCAAGATCATGAAAGCGAGTCTCGCCTTCCTTTGGTTCTACGGGGAACTGGTCTACGGACCAGGCCTCAGCGGCAGGCTTGGATTTACCCGTGCGCTGCCCACGCCGGCCTTTACCTGAAGCGTTCTCCGGACCTTTATTAGAGCCGGCAGATTGGGATGCTGCTGCTTTTTGAGTAGGGCCGGCCGGCACAGGGGAGTGTTCCCCGGCAGCGCCGCCCTTACCGGTTGCCCGGCCAACGAGATTCTTGATCAATGTTGCATATCCTGTGACTGTTCAAAAAACGCGCTAGTCTACCATTTCCCGCTAGGAAATGTGGGCCAGCACAGCCGGCCCCAGGGAGGAGGATTCGCCAGGGCCAGCAGGCCCTGCGATCAGGATTTGGCAGGGAACAGACGTGAGAGGAAGTAATCGACGCTGGTGAACCGGCCACCGCCTGTGAAAAGCAGCGTCAGCAACATAAGCATATAGGTCACCGCAAACTCGATGCCGTTGTTCAAAATGACGAAGTTCCCTTTCTCGGTAAGCCAGGAATAATTGCCATTTTCGCGCAGTATATCCCTCGCAGCACCCAGCCGAACCGCTACCTCCTGGGCACTGGAATCTGCAATTGCGGCCCAACCCTGATCCCAATGCACCGCAAAAATTGCTACCAGCATGGTGAACATCAGTGGTACTGATATCCAGCGGGTGGCAAGACCCAGTAACAACAGCCAGGCACCGATAAACTCAGTATAGGCTGCTAAATGCGCCAATACCGCGGGAAAAGGCAGGCCTAGTCCCCAATCCGGGTTACCAAACCATTCAATCGTGTTCTCCATACCGCTGATTTTTTGCTGCCCCGCCATAAGAAAGGGCATGAAAAGGAATATTCTCAGTGCCAGCGGAGCTATGCCATCCAGATACTGCAGTCGGGAAAATATCGCATTGTGTATAATGTGATAAAACTGTGCCAAGCCATTCACTTTATTAATCTCTCCCTTGTTTGCTGTGCCATGGGACAACGGTATGCGTGAAAAGGTTTCCCGGATGTCAGAATTTAGTCACCCATATCTTCAATCGTAGCAAGTGGCCGTCTCTCCTGACAATAGTCCCGTGAGTGCCGATTCTTCCGGCAGCTTCCTCGGCGAGACTCGCGCCTTGCTGGCCATCGCCTGGCCCATGATAATAGCGCAGACTGCTCAGATGGGCACCGGTGTTGTAGACACCATTATGGCCGGGCGCTACAACGCCGCAGATCTGGCGGCCATAGCCATCGGCTACAACATCTGGGTACCTCTCTACCTGTTTTTTATCGGCGTAATGCTGGGCTCCACGACGCTGGTCGCACAGGACTTCGGCGGCGGCAGACTGCAGAAAATCAAGGACTCCCTGCCGCAATCACTCTGGCTGGCACTGGCTTTGGGGTTGGTTGCAGGGCCCGCTTGCTACCTCGCCGGGCCCCTGTTGGACCTCTTGCAACTGGATTCCGTCACCCACGCCAAGAGTCTGGCATACCTGCAAGCCACGGCCTTTGGCCTCCCCGCCGCCGCACTTTTCCAGGCCCTGCGCTGCCATACACAAGGTGTAGGCATCATGCGCCCCTTCGCCGTAGCGAGTGTTATCGGTTTTCTGGCCAATATTCCCTTGAATTACGCCTTTATTTACGGGAAATGGGGCGCGCCAGAGCTGGGAGCCGCAGGCTGCGGATGGGCGACCGCTCTGTCGATGTGGCTCAGTCCGCTGTTGATTGCCTTTTACATGGCCAGAGCAAAGAACCTGAAACCGTATCTGCCCCGCCTGCGCTGGGTGGCGCCAGACCCTAAAGTGCTGGTTGAAATCTGGCGCCTTGGTTTCCCTATAGGCGCCTCCTTTTTCGTGGAAGTCGGGGTGTTCTCTGTTATCTCATTGTGCATCGCAACGCTGGGTAACACGGCTATGGCCTCCCACCAGATTGCATTCAATGTCTGGGATGTTGTGTATATTTTCTTAATCAGCACTGGGTCAGCCATGGGCACCCGCATCGGCCACGCGATTGGTGCCGGCGACAGGCCGCGTGTACAACGGGCAATTGTGTGTGGCGGAGCCGTCAACCTGTTGGTGGGAGTGGCAGGCATGACGGTGTTGCTCATCATGCCCGGACTGATTATCTCAGCCTACACCAATGACAGTGACATCCACATCATGGCCAGCGCCCTGATTGCGCTGGCTGCACTGTTTATTGTTATCGATGCCACTCAGGTCACCGTGACCTTCTCTCTGCGAGCCTTCAAAGACACGCAGTTCCCCTTCTATGTATTGTGTGGCTGCTACTGGCTTATTAGTCTACCGGTAGGTTACTGGCTGGGTATCGTAGTTGCCACAGACGCACAGACCGGGACCATGGGGTTTTGGCAGGCGATGATTGGCGGTATTGCCCTGAGCACTATCATTTTAGTATTTCGACTGCGCACTCGGCTAACCACTCTACAACGCCTGCCGCTGCAGCCCCCGCTGAAAGAGGAATTAAAAGGGGAATTAAAAGACGAGTCAACGGTGCAGGTGTGAACAAGCCGGACAATCACTGCGCGGGCTGAGGGCCAGACGGCGTATGTCCATGGTGCGCAGATCCATCATCAAGACCGCACTGCTTAGCGGCTCTCCGTAGCCACTGAGCAGCTTAAGCGCTTCCATAGCCTGCATGGCACCAACCACACCCACCAATGGCGCCAGCACACCGCTCTGGGCACAGCTCAACGCCGTATCCTCACTGCCGGGACTGTAAAGACAGCGATAACAGGGGCCACCCCTGACCGGATCAAAAACAGCCAACTGCGCCTCACTGCGCACCGCGGCGGCAGACACCAGCGGCAGCCCTGCGCCAATACAGGCCGTATTGAGTGCAAAGCGCGTGCTGTAGTTATCGGTGGCATCCAGCACGAGATCCACCCCCGCCAGCAAAGCCTCCAGATCTTTCGGCGCCAGGCGTTTATCGATGATCTGAAGGCGAGTATGCGGATTGAGTTGCGCGATGGCATCCGCGGCAGACGCCGCTTTGTTACGTCCAATATCTACTTCGGTGTGGGCGATCTGTCGTTGCAGGTTGCTCAATTCAACCACGTCACCGTCCGCCAGTAATAATTCACCGACACCCGCAGCCGCAAGGTAGAGCGCAGCGGGACAACCCAGCCCGCCCAGGCCGACGATCAACACCCGCGAAGCCTGCAATCGCTCCTGTCCCGCAACATCAAAATCATTCAGTAATATCTGTCGGTTATAGCGCAGCAGTTCCTCGTCAGTCAGCTCCAAAACAACCTCCAGTAATCCGTTCCTGTCCGGCCAGGTCACAACGTGTGGCCACCTGTGTGAAGCCGGTTTCCCGCAGCAGAGTGCGCACTGCGTCGGCTTGCTGGTAACCGTGTTCCAGCAAAAGCCAGGCGCCACCTGCAAGATGCATCGGCGCACCCTGTATGAGCAGTGCCAGATCAGCCATACCGCTATCATCTGCCACCAGCGCAGCGCGCGGTTCGAACCGCACATCACCCACACCAAGATGAGGATCATCCTGCGCAACATAAGGTGGATTAGCCAATATCAGGTGATAACGCTGACCGAGCAACGCAGCAAACCAATCGGACTGTAAAAATTCAACGCGTGCGAGCCCAGCACCGGTCGCATTTGCCCTCGCCACAGCAAGCGCATCAGCACTGCGATCTATCGCCAGCACCTGCCAACCGCTGCGCTCAGAGGCCAGAGCCAATGCAATAGCGCCCGAGCCGGTACCCAAATCAAGTACAGCCGCATGATCGGGCACAGGCAATTCGAGTGCCCAGGCCACCAGGGTTTCCGTCTCAGGTCGAGGTATGAGGGTGCGCTGATCAACCTTTAGAGTCAGCGACCAGAATTCGCGTTCGCCGGTCAGGTACGCCACAGGCTCACCTAAACGGCGCTGCTGCAGGAGACTTTCATAACGGGCGGACTCGTCGGGTTGCAGAACATATTCGGGCCAGGCATACAGCCAGCTTCGAGACTTTCCCAGTGCGTAACAAAGTAGTATTTCGGCATCGCGCCTGGGACTCTCGGAGGGTAGATCCGCCGCACTGCGCAGCAGTTCCTGTACGCAGGCCATCAGTTCCCGGCCAGGGCCGCCAACTGGTCTGCCTGGTACTCCTGGCGCAGAGGGTCGATAACAGAATTGAGCTCACCCTCCATGACTTCTGCCAGCTTATACAGCGTGAGATTGATACGGTGATCTGTGAGCCGCCCCTGGGGAAAGTTGTAGGTACGGATACGGTCGGAACGGTCGCCGGTGCCCACCAGATTGCGCCGGGTTTCGGCCTGCTCATCAGCGGCTTTGTCCTGCGCGCTAGACAACAGCTTTGCCTGCAGCAGGGACATCGCGCGAGCGCGATTCTTATGTTGCGAACGCTCGTCCTGGCACTCCACTACCACGCCAGTTGGCAGGTGCGTAAGACGCACAGCAGAGTCGGTCTTGTTTACGTGCTGACCGCCAGCACCGGAGGCGCGGTAAGTATCCACGCGCAGGTCTGCTTTGTTGATCTCAATCGCGTCCACGGCTTTGGGCTCTGGCATTACCGCCACCGTGCACGCCGAGGTGTGCACACGGCCCTGTGATTCTGTTTCCGGGACGCGCTGCACGCGATGGGCACCGGATTCAAACTTTAGCCGGGCGTAGACATCCTTGCCCTCAACACGTGTGATGATTTCCTTGTAGCCACCGTGCTCCCCGGAACGCTCAGACAGGATCTCAACTTTCCAGCCCTGACGCTCGGCGAAACGCGAGTACATCCGAAACAAGTCGCCGGAAAATATCGCCGCCTCATCGCCGCCTGTACCAGCGCGAACTTCCAGGAATACGTTATGGCTATCGTTAGGATCGCGCGGTAACAGCAAGCTTTGCAGCTGGGTCTCAAGCGCCGCCAACTGCTCGGTGCCGGAGTTGATTTCGTCCTGGCCCATTTCACGCACCTCGGCATCCTCGTCCTCCAACATCAGGCGTGCTTCATCAAGGTCAGATTGCACCGCAGAATACTGGCCGTAACAGGACACAACAGACTCAAGTTCGGCGTACTCCCGAGACAGATCACGGAACTGATTCTGGTCACTGATGACTTCGCTATCGCCGAGCAGGGCCGATACCTCTTCATGCCGGTCCGTCAGGGTTTCCAGCTTCGTTAATAAGGATGCTTTCATTGCAGTGTGCGGCGGGTGCTTTCCGGGTCTGGTGAGTTGAGGTCTGGCGAATTTGAGTCTGGTGAATCGGGTTCGGCTGACAACGCTGCATCTTCGTTAGGATCGGGCGCTGCTGTTGAAAAAGATGAAGGCTGGGTGTCACCCTGTACCACAGGCTCTACCTCAAAACCCTCCAGGCCCAGCAAACGCTGAGCATGATTGAGTAAATCCTGGCGCCCTTCGGCACTGGCCTGCTTGAGACCGGCGGTAGGCGCGTGAATCAATTTGTTGGTAATGCCGCGGGCCAGCTGCGCGACGATCTGGACAGGGTCATCACCACGTTCCAGCGCGCGTGTCGCCCGAGCTAGCTCCTGCTCGCGCACCCCTTCCGCCATGCCGCGATACTGCAGCACAACATCAACGGCGCCCAGACCGCGACGCTCCAACACATATTCTTCTATGCCCGCGTCAATAATAACATCGGCCTTGCGTGCTTCGTCGTGACGACTGCGCAGGTTTTTATCCACGATGTCACTCAGGTCGTCCACGCTGTACAGGTATACGTCTCGCAGATCACCCACCTGGGTTTCTATATCGCGGGGCACCGCCAGATCTACCATCAGATAAGGACGATGCTTGCGGGCCTTTAGGGCCTGCTCCACCGCACCCTTACCGAGAATAGGCAGCTGACTGGCAGTAGAGGTAATCACAATATCCGCATCCCCTAGCTGGGCGGGAATCTCAGCCAGCAACACCGCCTCGGCGCCAAATTTTTGCGCCAGTTCACGCGCACGACCCAGCGTACGATTAGCAATGACAATGCGGTTCACACCCGCCTCGATGAGATGGCGCGCCACCAGTTCGATCGTTTCACCCGCACCGACAAGCAGGGCATTACAATTTCCAAGGTCAGAAAAAATGTGTCCGGCAATATCCGCTGCGGCATAGGCCACCGACACCGGGTTCTCACCTATAGCGGTGTCTGTGCGCACACGCTTGGCCAGGGCAAATATGCGCGGGAACAGCCTGCCTAGCTCGCCACCGACTGTGCCGGCCTCTTTTGCCACCACGTAAGCTGATTTCAGCTGACCAAAAATCTGTGGCTCGCCCAAAACCATCGAATCCAGTCCACTCGCCACCTGGATAAGGTGGCGCAGAGCCGCTTTGGATTCATGGTGATACGCGTATTGCTTTAGCTCAGGAACAGAGAGGTGGTGATAGCTCGCCATCCAGTCGATCAGTTCCAGTGCCTTGTCCGACAATGACCCCGAGTCAGGCACAATGGCGTAGATCTCAGTGCGATTGCAGGTCGACAGGATGACCACTTCCTCTACCTGCACAGCCTGACAAGCGTCCTCCATCGCTTCGGCAACCTGCTCAGGCGCAAAGGCAACGCGCTCCCGCATATCGACAGCGGCAGAGTTATGGCTGATTCCCAGGGCGATCAGGTTCATGTCGAGTGTGTCTTGCTCCGAGCGAGTTTATTCTCGCTATGTACCCACTATGCACAAGGCCACGCGGCTAGAAACTCGCCGCGCTACACCTGTACGGTAAAAAATCCTCTTGATTTTAACAAGTTAGCGCACAAATGACAGTGCAGTACTACCCTGTTATGGCAGCGAGCGCCCGCCTTTGCGGCCGATAGTGGCTCAGTTTTGATTCAGGAGGCGCTACTGAGGAGCACGAGAACTAGCCTGTCATCGGGGGCCAGGGACGCCTGCCGCGCCAAAAAGCGTACATCCCTGTACAGGCTCGGCTGGCGACGTCCTGTCGCCAGACGCCCCCGGTGACAGGCTAGCTCTCGTGCTCCGTGCTCCGTGCTCCGTGCTCCGTGCTCCGTGCATATTGTAAAACTGAGCCACTACCTTGCTCCCCGCCCAGTGGGCTTCAAGCAGCGTCTATGTCATCATGGCCTTGTCATATCGCTGGATTACCGCATTACCCTCATGTCGCGTTTACTTGCCACCGCTCTTTGCTCCGCGTTGCTGGTTGGCTGCTCCACGCCAGCACCGCAGCCACAAGAACCCCTGGACACCGCACCGCCGGTCGTTGAAGCCGAGCCGGAGGTCCCTGAACGGGCCATACCCGACGACAGCGTGTTCCCGCTGTTACTGGCAGAATTTGCCCTGCGCAGGCGCGACTATGACGTCACCTTGCAACAATATCTGGAGCAGGCGCCCATTCTTCGAGATTCGGGCATCAGCGCGCACACCACACGCCTTGCCCAGTACCTGCAGAATGAGCCCGCCGCACTGGAGTCCGCCCTATTGTGGGCAGAACTGGAACCGGACAATGCTGACGCCAACAATATCGCTGCCGGCATGCTTGCCCGCGCAGGTCGCACCCCCGAGGCCCTGCCCTATCTGGTGCAAGTTGAACGCCTAAGCGGCGATGCAAACTTTCCGGTACTGGCAAACAACTTCACCGGACTTTCCAGCGCAGAACGCACCGACATGGCCGATACGATTGAGCGGCTGGGCAAGGAATTTCCAGACAGCATCAACCTGTCTCTGACTCAGGCGCTGCTGTTCACAGAGCTTGGCAAACGTGGCAAGGCCCTGGAAAAACTCGACGCTGTATTCGCGCAGGAGCCTCGACAACAACAGGCCCTGCTACTGGAAGCAAAGATTCTGGCTGATCAGGGTGCAAACAATCCGTACGCCCGCGTCGAGCAGGCGCTACAAGAAGATCCCGAAAACAGCCTGCTGCGCATGCGCTACGCGCGCATGCTGACGCGCAGTGATATGTCTGCCGCGCGCACCCAGTTCGAAGTACTGTCTGCCCAGTCACCTGACGATGCAGACCTGCTATTTTCACTGGCATTGATCAACCGCGAAGTCGGCGACCCACTCGCGGCCAGCGCCTACCTGCGCCAGGTCATTGCGTCGGGGGAGCGAGTCAGCGAATCCTACTACTACCTCGGGCGGATCGCCGAAGAGAGCGACAGGCCTGAGGACGCAATTGAGTTCTACAGTAAGGTGGAAGGCGGGGCCGAGCAGATCGCTGCGGTCAGTCGAGTTGGCGAGTTATTGGCGCAGCGCGGAGAGTTTGAGCGCAGCCAGCTGTGGTTTGCTGAACAACGCCGAAAAACACCAGAGCGCCGTGAACAATTGTATGGCATAGAGTCCGACATTGTGTCCCGCTTCGGTTCTCCCGAACAGGCAATACGACTGCTGGATGAAGCCATCGCAGCATCACCAGATGCGTCACCTTCGCTGCGCTACAACCGAGCAATGCTGTTTGAGCAACAGGACGATCTGGTCGCTATGGAAGAGCAATTGCGCGGCATCCTCGACCGCGACCCGGCCAATGCCACCGCTCTGAATGCACTGGGCTACACGCTGGCCAATCGCACCAATCGCTTTGAAGAGGGGCTGGAGCTCATTCAGCGGGCCCTGGAACTGCAACCGGGTGAACCGGCCATTCTCGACAGTATGGGCTGGGCGCTCTTCCGCATGGGTCGCTACAAGGAAGCACTGGACTACCTGACCCGCGCCTACGCTGAGTTTCCCGACCCCGAAGTCGCGGCACACCTGGGCGAGGTCCTGTGGGTGACCGGCGATAAAGAAAGTGCGTTGAAAATTTGGCGCAGTGGCGCATTGCGCGATCCGCAGCACAAAGTCCTGCGCAGCACGCTTGATCGCCTGGGCATTGATCTTGAATCAACGTCCCCTGGCGACCATCAATCTGCCGATCCACTGCGCTGAGCATGCGCCGGGCCTGTCTTTTTGCCCTGCTGGCCTCTCTGCTGGCCCCTCTGCTGGCGGCTTGCGCCGGTCCCGAGCGCCATATCCCCTACGCCCAGAGCTGGGCAGATCACACGGGGCAACTGGAAGCTTTTGAGCACTGGGAAGCGACCGGCAAGCTGGCCCTGCGCTCCCCCAGAGGCGGCGAATCGGGCAACCTGGTATGGCGCCAGGCCGGCGCGCAAACCGACATTTTCTTAAGCGGCCCTTTAGGCGTAGCCCCGACCAACATGCACAGCGATGGGCGTTGGCTCCAAGTTAAGCAAGGTAAAGAAACCAGCACCGTAGACCTGAACAATCCTGATGAGGTGACCACTGCCACCGGCTGGGACTTCCCTCTAAAGGCACTGCCGTACTGGATTAAAGGTTTACCCTCCCCGTCCCTCAAGTTACAACGGCTAGTGCAGGACACAGCCACCGGCGGCGCCAGCGTACTCGAGCAGGCCGGCTGGGAAGTCCGCTACGAGCAGTACAGGCGCTTCGAGCAGATGAACCTACCTACGCGAATCGTCATTACCGATGGAGAAGTCCAAGCCACTGTGCTGGTAAAACAATGGCGCAGTGACACCCAGGGGCATTTAAATGACTAGAGCAGTTAAATGACTAGCTCCGTATCCCTGTTAGCGCCGGCCAAGCTGAACCTTTTCCTGCATATCACGGGCAGGCGGGCTGACGGCTACCATGAATTACAGACCCTGTTCCAACTGCTGGACTGGGGCGACCTGCTGCACTTCAGCGTCAACAACTCTGGCGAAATCACGCTGGATGATGGCGGCCTGGATGTGCCCAAGCAGGACAATTTGATTGTTCGCGCGGCCCAATTGCTGCAAAAAGGCGATTGCGGAGTTCATATCACCCTGGAAAAAAATATTCCCGCAGGTGGCGGTCTTGGCGGAGGCAGTTCCGACGGCGCAGCGACGCTGCTCGCCCTGAACCAGCTCTGGCGCCTTAATCTGGCACAGTCAGAACTCATGGCGCTGGGCGGCAGTCTGGGCGCCGATGTGCCCGTTTTTATAGGCAGGCGGACCGCCTGGGCAGAGGGTGTTGGCGAGATTCTCGAACCCGTGGATCTCCCCGAACGCTGGTTTTTGGTGCTGGTGCCAGCGTGCCATGTCTCAACGGGAGAAATATTTTCCAACGAGCAATTGACACGCAACTCCCCTGCAATCAAAATGGCCGCCTTTTTTCAGGGGCACTCCAGGAACGACACACAGCTGCTAGTCAGGAGCCTTTACCCGGATGTGGATAGAGCTTTGATAGTGCTGGAAAGTTTCGGAGAGGCCAGATTAACCGGTACAGGCGCGTGTGTGTTCACCAGCTTTGAGCATGAATCGGACGCCAGGGCAGCACAAAAACGCTTGCCCACAGAGTACCGGAGCATCGTGGCCAGGGGCATTAATACGTCACCTGTACTGCAGGCATTAGCCTGACCTGACACAATTTATTGGGGTGTCGCCAAGCGGCAAGGCACTTGGTTTTGATCCAAGCATTCGCAGGTTCGAGTCCTGCCACCCCAGCCATATAGCGAAGACTGAGCAGGTTCTTGGCAGCTTGCAAGAGCGCTCAGTGATAGAACAAGCACCAATAGTCACAGGCCGTCGACGCTTTTCCTGTGTCTGCAGGTTACTTACACATACCCAGGGGTAGAGCGTAGTGTCCTCGAAAATGATGGTGTTCACCGGAAATGCCAACCCGGAATTGGCCCAGAAAGTGGCAAGCCGTTTGTACCTGCCATTGGGCAAGGCAGACGTTGGCAAGTTCAGTGACGGCGAAGTGGCTGTGGAGCTGAATGAAAACGTCCGCGGTAAAGATGTTTTTATTCTGCAATCCACATGCGCACCGACCAATGACAACCTGATCGAGCTGGTCGTCATGATAGACGCGCTGCGCAGGGCTTCTGCCACGCGCATTACGGCAGTGGTGCCTTACTTTGGCTATGCCCGACAAGATCGCCGGGTGCGCTCGGCACGTGTCCCTATTACTGCCAAGGTTGTTGCCGACATGATGGTAGCCGTTGGGGTAGACCGGGTGCTGACCGTTGATTTACATGCAGAACAGATTCAAGGCTTTTTCCGGTGCCCGGTGGACAATGTTTACGGCTCGCCAGTGCTGATTGAGGACATCCAGGCCTGCGACTACGACAATCTGATGGTAGTTTCGCCCGATATCGGTGGCGTGGTCAGGGCCAGGGCAGTCGCCAAGCAACTGAACGATGCAGATCTGGCGATTATCGACAAGCGTCGTCCCAAGGCGAACGAAGCGCAGGTAATGAACCTGATTGGTGAGGTGGAGAACCGCACCTGCCTGTTGGTCGACGATATGGTCGATACCGCCGGCACACTGTGTCAGGCAGCGAACGCACTCAAAGAGCGCGGCGCATCCAAGGTAGTAGCGTACTGCACCCACCCGGTACTGTCGGGCAAGGCCTTGGACAATTTAAAGCACTCACAGCTCGATGAGCTTGTGGTGACAGACACGATTCCTCTGAGCGACGAGGCGAAAAGTTCGAGTAAGATTCGCCAACTCACGATGGCAGACCTGCTGGCAGAATCCATGCGCAGGGTTGCCAATGAGGAATCCATTAGCGCGCTGTTTCAATAGAAACAGCGTAATACCCACTCATTGCATCGCCGGTCGCAAGAGACGCAATGAACAATCAAAGGAGTCATGACTATGTCTGACCAATTTGAACTAAACGCGGAAGTGCGTGAGGACAAAGGGAAAGGTGCGAGCCGCCGCCTTCGTCGTCTCGCTGATCAAGTACCAGCAATCATTTACGGTGCGGGCAAAGACGCCCAGCCCCTGACGCTGGTCCGTAAGGATTTTGAAAAGGCGCTGGAAAATGAAGCCTTCTTCTCTCATGTGCTGACCATCAAGGTCGGTAGCGGCAAAGAGAAGGCCATTCTGAAGGACCTGCAACGTCACCCCGCCAAGAATCGCATAATGCACGCTGATTTCCTGCGCGTTGATGACAACGTTGCAATCAAGGTCAACGTGCCCATTCACTTCATCAACGAAGACACGAGTATCGGCGTCAAGAGCCAGGGTGGCATTGTTCAGCACCAGGTTACAGACATCGAAGTGCAGTGTTTGCCTGCCGATATCCCCTCCTTCATCGAAGTCGATATGCTGGAAGTGGAAACCGGACAGATCGTACACCTGTCTGAAATCCCCCTGCCAGAGAACGTGGTTTCTGTGGCCCTGTCATTGGGTGATGATCACGACCTGGCAGTCGCCTCTATCAACGCGCCTCGCGGCGGAGATGAAGATGCAGAAGCTGCAACAGCCGTCGAAGGCGGTGGAGAAGCAGCTGACGACGCAGAAGACGGCGATGCAGAGGGCGGCGACAGCAAGGACTAAACTCCTCGCTTCGCGGCCACCTGGACACGGGTATTCATCATGTCTGCGCTGCAGCTCATTGTAGGATTGGGTAACCCCGGTACGGAGTACCGGGGCACTCGCCACAATGCGGGCGCAAACTTCGTGGAAGAACTCGCTCGTCAATGTGGCACAAGCCTGCAATCAGAATCGAAGTTCTTTGGTCTGACCGGACGGATTACCTGCGCCGGCCATGACCTGCGCCTGCTGATTCCCACCACCTTCATGAACTGCAGCGGACAATCCGTGGCAGCGATGGCAAGATTTTTCAAGGTTGCACCAGAGGCTATGCTAATTGCTCACGATGAATTGGACATCCCCGCGGGGACTGCCCGCTTCAAACTCGGTGGTGGTCATGGCGGCCATAATGGCCTTCGCGACATCATTCCTGCACTGGGTAACAACAAGAACTTCTATAGACTGCGCATGGGTATTGGCCACCCGGGACACGCATCCAAGGTATCGGGCTATGTTCTGGGGAAGCCTTCTGCCCAGCATAGACAGCATATCGATGACTGCATCGATGAAGCGATTAGCGCCCTACCCCTACTACTGGATGGCGACATGACCAAGGCGATGACTCGCCTGCACAGTTTTACTGCGGCCTGAGTCGCACGCAACTGACGCATAAGAAGCACCTAACGCATATGAAGCAAGTAACGCCAACAAGCTACTAACGCACAAGAAGCAACCAAGTAACAGCCTACAATCAGGCAACAACACACAGCAACGTGCAACAACACAGGATCAAGTTATGGGATTCAACTGCGGCATCGTGGGCCTGCCCAACGTCGGAAAATCCACCCTGTTCAACGCCCTTACCCGGGCTGGGATTGGTGCGGAGAACTTTCCCTTTTGCACCATCGAACCGAACTCAGGTGTAGTACCTGTCCCGGATCCACGCCAGAGCCGAATTGCAGAGATTGTGGTACCTGAAAGGGAAATTGCCACTAGCATGGAGTTTGTGGATATTGCCGGACTGGTAGCCGGAGCCTCAAAGGGAGAAGGCCTGGGTAATCAGTTTCTGGCAAACATTCGCGAGACAGATGCCATCGCCCACGTTGTGCGTTGTTTCGATGACGAGAATGTCATCCATGTAGCCAACAAGATAGATCCGCAAGCCGACATTGAAATTATCAATACAGAACTTGCATTGGCAGACCTGGAAAGTTGCGAAAAGCAATTACAGAAAGTGATTCGTACCGCCAAAGGGGGCGATAAGGAATCAATCGCCATGAAGGCACTATTGGAAGACAAGCTGCTGCCTCACCTGAACGAGGCGCTACCCGTGCGCTCACTGACAATGGACGAGAACGAGCAAGAGCTTGCACAACAACTGTTCCTGCTGACCAACAAGCCAACCATGTACATCGCCAACGTAGATGAGAGTGGCTTTGAGAATAATCCTCACCTGGAAACAGTGAAGGCAATCGCCGAGGCAGAAGGTGCTGCCCTGGTAGTGATTTGCAACAAACTTGAGGAAGAAATCGCCGAACTGGACGACGCAGAGCGACTGGAGTTTCTGCAAGACCTGGGGATGGATGAACCAGGTCTGGACCGGGTCATACGCGCCGGCTACAAACTGCTGGATCTACAAACCTACTTCACCGCAGGACCAAAAGAAGTGCGCGCCTGGACGGTAAAAGTGGGCGCCACCGCACCAGAGGCTGCGGCCGTTATCCATACTGACTTCCAGAAAGGATTCATTCGCGCAGAAATCGTGAGCTATGAAGACTTCATTGCCAATGGCGGTGAACAGGGTGCCAAGGATGCCGGGCGCTGGCGTCTGGAAGGCAAGGACTACATTGTCCAGGATGGCGACCTTATCCACTTCCGCTTCAATGTCTAAAGTTTAGAGTTGAAAATCTAAGGTCTAGCGCTTCATTTTTAACGCCCAGGGCTCCAAACCAACAGTCCGGCTGCGCGGCTCAGCGCGCCGGCATTCTCTCTTGCAACAACGCAGATAGCTGCCGGATTTCCGTCTGCAGTTCCTTAAGAGTCGGCTCTCCCGCCTCGGCAGCCTCGTCCTTAGCCTGCTTTTTATGCTCCGCTTCAAGCACATTCACCACGATGCCGATAATCATATTCAGAAAGGCAAAGGCTGAGAGGAAAATAAAGCTCAAATAGTAGGCCCAGCTCCAACCATAGACCACCATGGTCTCGTACATAACGTCGGTCCAATCTTCAAACGTCATCACCCGAAACAAGGTCAGCATGCTAATAGCGATATCGCCCCACAAAGTCGGATTAATAGTCGCAAAGAAAGTACTGCCCACCGCTGCGTATATGTAGAAAATGATAAACATCATCAAAGCCACGTAACCCAACTGCGGCAAGGCCGCGAGCAACGAATTGATCAGGACACGTAACTCGGGAATAATCGACACCATCCGCAGCACCCGAAATATCCGCACCAGCCGTCCGATCAGGGCCAGCTCTGAGTCCTCGATCGGGATCAGGCTTACCACAACGACCAAAGTATCGAATACATTCCAACCGCTATGAAAGAAGCGCCGCTTATTCGCCTCCCCCATAAAACGCACTGATATTTCTAGGAGGAAAAATAGAGTGATCGCCCAGTCGAAAACAACCAGCAGTTTCATAGTCAGAGGAGACAGCTGGTAGGTTTTTGCACCAATCAACAGCGCAGAGAGCACAATAATGCTGACAACGATCAGTTCAAACAGTTTATTGGAGCGCAGGCGATCAAACCGTGCTTGCACGTTAGAAGCAGTGAATTCGGACATGGGGCAACTCGTTTACCTGCAAAGATTGAAAAGCGCGCTGTGCTAGTGCTCAGCGTATAGTGAATCTACCGTGAAGTAAGGCCTGCGTGAAGCAGGACTACAGAATCTACCAGGGAATTTCGTCGCCCTGATAATCCAGAAAGCGACCCGTATCACTGGGTTTCAGGTCTTTAATAACCGCCAGCATACCGGCAACACTGTCTACGGGAACAACGGGCGCAGACTCACCGCCCATGCGCGTCTTAACCCAGCCCGGGTGCAGTACCACACAGGTAAAGCCCTGCTTGCCCAGCTCAATGGCGAGACTCTTGTTCATAATATTCAGCGCCGCCTTACTGGCACGGTAGCCGTAAGCACCGCCCCAGTTTTTCTCGACGCTGCCCATTATGCTGCTGATCTGAATCACCGTTTTACCCTGCCCTGCCGTCAGGTTGTCTAGCAACGCCTGGGTGACCCGCATGGGCCCGGTACTGTTAACCGCAAACAGCAAAGCCAACTGGTCAAAATCGGTGTCCGTAATTTGATTACCACCGTCGCCACCAACGCCGGCATTGTTAATTAGCAGATCAATGGGCACACCCTGCAAGCGCTCGGCCATCGCGGCGACACTGGCGCCGTCGGTAACGTCCAGCTGCTCAACCTGAACACCAAGCGCCCGCAACTGGGCAGCATCGAACGGCTTGCGCGCCGTACCGATCACCCGGTACCCGGAAGATTTGAGTTGTGTGACCAGCTCAAGGCCAATGCCGCGGTTAGCGCCGGTAACCAGCGCGGTGGGAGGGGCCTGCTCAACGGCCTGCGCAGCGACACTGAGCCATGCCAGCGCCACCAGGATTACTATTCGTTTCATTTCAGCCTATCTCCGGTCGGAATAACACATACGTCCGACCGAAGCGGAGCAATTACAAACTCTGAGTATCGACCGGGTCTGCGTGTTGTTTGCCCAGTCCGAGCAGCCCGGCAAGTGCCAGCTTCAGGACCAGAGCACCGATCATATTCCAGAAAAACATGAAAGTCAGCATAAGGCCCATATCTGCATGGAACTTGATCGGCGAATAAATCCAGGTAGCAACGCCGATGGCCAGCGTCACACCGGTGAAGACTACCGCCGTACCACTGGATTTCAACGCCTCAAAATAGGCCTGCTGTAAGGACGCGTCCTGGCGCAGGTAGTACTGCAACGCGTTATAGATGTATATGCCGTAATCCACGCCAATACCAACGCCCAGTGCTATGACTGGCAGGGTGGCGACTTGGCAATAGAGCCACACTTGATCGTCGAACGTACTGCATGTTCTTCCCTCTCTTAACGTAAGTTCATAGGCCCATACTAGGGCGAGACAGAGAGCGCGAAATTGTGGTAAATCAAGAAAATGCGAGGTCGGCAGAGATATTTGACCCGAGCAAAATCAGGGATTTAGAAGTAGCAGTACAGAACAAGGCAAACGCCGTAGACTTTCGCTAAAGCGAACAAAATAGGGCACAAGAGGCGTGAATTTTGTAGCTTGAGGAAATACTGCTCCGGCAGCAGCATCTTGACTTGCAAGGTCAAATTCCGGAAAATGCGCGCCTCTTCGGGACGACCGTCCTGAGGCCTTTGTGGCTACGTAGCTCAGCTGGTTAGAGCACAGCATTCATAATGCTGGGGTCGGTGGTTCAAGTCCACCCGTAGCTACCATTCTTTTTTTGTTATTTTTCTTTAGTTATCATTAGCTTAGCACAGTAT
>JBLFXU010000009.1:0-20402 GCA_047609575.1 Bacteroidia bacterium
ATGCACTAGAACTTCCTTGCCGTTCTGGTGCGCGCTTTGCGCTAGCTCTGCGCCGTAACGGGTATAGGGAATTACAGCGAAGTTTAGCTTTCCTGGCAGTGATAGCGCGTCGCGGCCGCGTGCGAGGTTGTGGCCCATGTCGTCAATAATAATGACGAGGCGACTATTGTGCTGCGCGGTGCCACAGTCCTGCAGTACTTCCCTGGACGCAACAAGCTGCGTCCAAAACAGGAGAACTAGCAGTGCAGTAAAGCGGTGAATGTGGCGGCGGCAGGGTGGCGGGGTTGCGAGACCTGCCCGGTCAGGATTCGCCAGGCTGCTGTGTATTGTTAAATTTTTCACGCATTCCCAAAATGTTAATGCCCTTGAGCAGTGTCAGGGCTTCGTACAATTGATTGTCGGAAGCGAGCAGTTTGCTGGCCACTTCCTGGTTCTTTTTGCTTTTGTCTTCTTTGGCTTCACTATTGGCATTGTCCAGGTGGCCAGAAAGATCAGCCTCTGAAATGCGTTTACTGTTGTCGTACGCCGTCACCTTGGCCCGTTCAACCTGAATGTCAGGTTCGATACCCTCGGCCTGTATCGAACGGCCATTGGGCGTGAAGTAAAGTGCTGTGGTCAGCTTGACCGCACGGGACTCTGAAATCGGCAGCACGGTTTGTACCGATCCCTTGCCAAAGCTGTGCGTACCCATAATGACAGCCCGTCCATGATCTTGCAGCGCACCAGCAACAATTTCAGAAGCACTGGCTGAACCTTTGTTGATCAACACGATGAGCGGAAGGCCGTTGGTAACATCTATGTCGTCCGCATCATAACTGAGGTCGGCATTGGCGATTCTGCCTTCGGTGTAAACGACATTACCGCCTTCCATGAACATACCGGCAACATCAACACTGGCGCGCAGGATGCCGCCGGGGTTATTGCGCAGGTCTATTACGAGGCCTTTGAGTTCCTGCTCCTCTACGAGTTTATCCAGCGACTTGCGTACGTCCTTACCTGTGCGCTTCTGGAACTGGGCGATGCGGATGTATCCGTAGCCCGGCTCCAGCCAGCGCTGACGCACGCTGGCGACCTTTATTTTGTCGCGCACCAGTGTCACTTCGAACGGTTGGCTTTCGCCGGGGCGGCCGATGGTGAGCAGGATTGCCGAGCCCTTGGGGCCGCGCATGATTTCGATGGCCTCATTCAGACTCATGCCTTTCACCGGCGTCTTGTCCAATTTAATGATTAGATCGCCACTTTGCAGGCCCGCTGCGGACGCTGGAGAACCATCAATCGGTGAGACGATCTTGACGTAGCCGTCCTCCATCCCGACCTCAATGCCCAGCCCGGTGAATTCCCCGCTAGTACTGTCCTGCAGGCTGTCGTAGGCCTCGCTGTTCAGATAGACCGAGTGAGGGTCCAGTCCATTCAGCATGCCCTGAATGGCGTATTCAAGCAGGGTGCTGTCGTCGATCTCTTCGACATAGCCCTTGCGTATCTGGTTGTAGACGTCGGCGAAAGTACGCAACTCATCAAGCGGTAACAGGCCTTCTTCCTCGATCGCCATGGCGCTACCAGGCAGTGTAAGAAGAAGGGCGCAGGCCACAAGGGAGCGGCGTTGTGATGTAAAAATAGCCATGAAAAATTCCGGCGTAAAACGCGTGAAAGCACAGAGGTACTAGTGTAACCCAATCATTGTGGCATGTGCCAAAGCTCGCATCCTCAGCGTTTACACCAGCGGGCAGGGTCAACAGGCTTCCCGTTCTGGCGTACTTCAAAGTAGAGGCCGTCGCGCTCCTGACCACCAGTGCTGCCGGCTGTACTAATGGCTGTGCCCGCGCTAACCCATTCACCTACGTCTCGCAGCAGGCTCTGGTTGTTTGCGTATAGGCTCATATAGCCGTCTCCGTGATCAATAATCAGCAGTAGCCCTGAGCCGCGCAGCCAGTCAGCGTAAACCACCCGGCCATGGTGTATGGCCTGCACAGTAGTACCAGCCTTGGCCGGTATGGTGATGCCTTGCCAGCGCATTTTGCCCTCGTTCCGTGATTTGCCAAAGCGGTTACTCGCCTTGCCATCCAGGGGCCAGGGCATTTTACCTTTGGCACTGGCGAAGGCCTGGTAGTTATCGGAAACCTCCAGCTTATCGATCGCCTCAACGATGGCCTCCAACAGGCCTTCCAGCTTTTTACGGCTATCTTGCTTCTGTTGCAGTTCCTGGGCCTGAGTATTGATGCTATTACTCAGCTTTGCCAGCGCGCGTTGTCGCTCTTTCTGAGCTCCGCCCAGCTCAGCCCGCTGTTGCTCCGCGGTGGCCTGTTGCTGAGCGAGGGCAGACAGCCGCTGGTCGATAGTTTCGCGCAGTGCGGATAGCAATGTCAGTGTTTCGCGGTACTGCGTCAGTCTTGCCTGGCGTGCCTGCAGGAAATAACGGTAGTAGCCCAGCGTGCGGGCCAGGGTGTCCGGACTTTCCTGGCTGAGCAGGATTTTCACTTGCCCCTGGCGACCCGTCTGCCAGGCAGCTTTTAGCTCCAGGCCAATGCGAGCTTTTTGCGTGTCGCGCAGGGCTTCAAGCTGTGCCTGCTCCGCTTGCAGTTCTGCTAACTTACTTTGTCCGGCGGCAATATCTTGCTCACTGGTGCGGATGCGTCGCTGCAGCGAACCTAATTCTACTTCTGCTGTGCGCAGGTCTGTTTGCATTTTGTCGCGTTGGGAATTGGCACTGCCCAACACCTTTTGAATGCGGGAAATTTCTTTTTCCAATTTCTGCAACTGGGCGCGGGCGTCCTTCTGATCCGATTGGGCGCCCGCCATCTCGGGTAGCAATGTCAGCAGGAGTACTGTCAGGCAGTATGTTAGTGAGTGGGCCATACCCGCGAGGGTAGGGCGATGCCATTGCAGGGCGTTGGCTCTGTCGCTGCTCAAGCGAGCTGCGTGGCTAGGTTGACGCCGGTCATCTGAGCAGGCATGGGCAGTGCCATTAGGCCGAGCAAGGTGGGCGCGATATCCGCGAGGATTCCCCCTGCTGGCGTGAGGGTGATGTTCTTAGGCCCAAGGTAGATAAGCGGCACCAGCTCCGTTGTGTGTTGCGTGTGGAGCTGGCCGGAGTCGTAGTCTTGCATCTGTTCACAGTTGCCGTGGTCTGCCGTTACCAGCGCCTGTCCGCCAACTTCTGCCAGTGCTTCTTCTACCCGACCCAGGCAGGTGTCCAGTGCTTCAACCGCTTTGATCGCCGCGGCGTAGACACCGGTGTGACCGACCATGTCACCGTTGGCATAATTGCAGACAATGAGGTCGTACTTGCCGGAGCGGATCGCCGCGACTAATTTGTCTGTCAGCTCCGGTGCGCTCATTTCGGGTTGTAGATCGTAAGTTGCCACATCCGGGGAGGCTATTAGCTCCCTGTCTTCGCCGGGGAACGGTTCTTCACGGCCACCGCTGAAAAAGAAGGTCACGTGGGCGTATTTTTCTGTTTCGGCAATGCGTAACTGGGTCTTCTCCTGCTGCGCGAGATAATCTCCCAATACGTTGTCGAGCTTTTCTGGCGGGAATGCGCAGCCGGCGGCAATGTCGGCAGCATACTCGGTGGTCATGACAAAATCGGCCAATGCTGGCACGACGTTGCGTTGGAAATCGCTGAATTGCGGGTCGACAAAGCAGCGCGTGATCTGTCTTGCTCGGTCCGAACGAAAGTTGAGGAATAACACCGCGTCGTTATCGCTGACCTGCGCGGCATTTTTTTGTATCACCGTTGGCAGCACAAATTCGTCATTCTCATTGCGGGCATAGGCAGCCTCCAGGCCTGCCGTGGCCGTATCCGCACATTGGCCGGAGCCCTGTGTGAGCATGTTGTAGGCCTGTTCGATACGCTCCCAGCGGTTGTCTCTATCCATTGCATAGTAGCGTCCGCAAATACTGGCGATGCCGCCACAGTCCAGCTCACTAAATAGTGCTTCCGCCCGGTCAATTGATGCGCTGGCGCTGCGAGGAGGTGTGTCCCGGCCATCGAGAAAAGCGTGCAGGTAAACCTTGTTTGCACCGCGCTTGGCGGCGAGCCGGATGGCGGCAAAGATCTGTTCTTCATGGCTGTGCACGCCGCCGGGAGATAGCAGGCCAAAGATGTGCACTGCGCCACCAGCGGCGTTCGCCTTGTCGACAGCGCCGGTGAAGATCGGGTTGGTATTGAAGCTGCCGTCACGTATGGCCTGGTCAATGCGGGAAATATTCTGGTAAATCACCCTGCCGGAGCCCAGGCTCATATGCCCAACTTCGGAGTTGCCCATCTGGCCTGCAGGCAGGCCAACATCTTCGCCGGAAGCTGAGATCAGGGTGTGTGGCTGATCCTGCCAAAGTCGGTCCCAAACAGGGGTGTGGCCATTGGCGATCGCATTGTCCTGGGTTTCTTCCCGGTGGCCCCAGCCATCGAGAACAATCAAAACAGTGGGTGTCTTGTTACCTTCATTCATTGGGTTGTAAATTCCAGCCAGAAGTTTTGCCCGCAGGCGTGCGCAAGGACGGCATTTTACCCTGTCTGGGGTGGGCGCGCATTGCTAACCGCACATTGCTAACCAGGTACAGCCTGACCCATCGCACAGCCCCCGCCGGGCTGGTTGCACCCGAATAGACCCTGTATACTTGGCGCCCTTTTCGGCTGGCCGTAAATTGAACATTCCGGCGCAATGCGCCCCGGCCGCTTCATCTGAAACAAGCTGGCACTACCATGGCTCTATTTATAGAATTCGTCACGCAGCAGTGGCTGCTCATTGGCGCTCTGCTGACGGTTGTTGTCATGCTGGTGGTGCACGAATCGCGCCGCTCAGGCCCGTCCGTTTCACCGCAGCAGGCAATCAATCTCGTCAATGGGGAGGATGGCCTGTTTCTGGATCTGCGCGATGCGTCGGAATACAAGCAGGGCCACATTGTGGGCTCGGTCAATATTCCGGCTGCCAAATTGGCCGATCGTATGGCTGAGCTGGAGAAACACCGGGATACGCCGATCGTATTGGTCTGCAAGATGGGGCAACAATCCGGAGCGGGCGGCAAGCAATTGCGGGCTGCCAAGTACGAAAAAGTCTACAAGATGAGCGGCGGCATGATGGAGTGGGGCAATTTGCAGCTACCACTGGTCACCTGAGGAGCCTGAATAAGTGGCAAGCACTATTACCATGTATACCACCCGGTTCTGCCCCTACTGTATGCGGGCCAGGCAGATGCTCGACGACAAGAACGTTGCCTATACGGATTTGGCAGTGGATAACGATCCGCAATTGCGCACTGAAATGATGCAACGCAGTGGCCAGCGTACTGTGCCCCAGATATGGGTTGGGGAGCAGCACATCGGTGGCTTCGACGATATGTATCTACTGGAGCGGCAGGGTCAACTGGATACATTAATCAATCGGGCGTAAATGCCCAGAACTTAACTTTTCAAGTGGAGGACGTACATGGCCGACGAGCAACAGGCAGGATCAACAGAGCAGCCGCAGCAGCAGTTCACGATGCAGCGTATCTACACCAAGGATTTGTCTTTCGAATCCCCGGCTACTCCGAATATATTCCGTGAACAATGGAAGCCCAATGTCAGTGTGGACTTAAATACACGCAGCGACGTGGTTGATGATAAGGGCAACTACGAGGTGGTCTTGACTGTCACCATCACCGCCAAGTTGGAAGAAGAAACGGCCTTTTTGGTGGAAGTGCAGCAAGCAGGCGTCTTTATGATTGTCGGTTTTGAAGGAGAGGAGTTGCGTCGCATTTTGGGTACTGCAGCGCCCAACATCCTGTTCCCTTACGCGCGTGAAACAATAGACAACCTCTGTGTGAAGGGAGGCTTCCCTGCGGTAATGCTGGCGCCGGTTAATTTCGACGCCTTGTATCAGCAGGCTGTGGCGCAGGCTGCACAAAAAGCCGAAGGCGACGACTCGGCTACTCACTAACACCTTTACGGTTTAGATCTAAAAGGGGCCATCAGGCCCCTTTTTTTTGTTCTCTCATCCTTTGAATTTGGTCTTGTAGGGGGTCTTTGGCAGGTCTCATTTGTATAACCGGCAGACACGGTGCGCAGGGACCCGCCGCCCAGAAGGCTAAGATATTCGCCACGGAGCCCCTGCGCACCGCGCCTGCCTCACTACCGGCGCTTACCCGATTATCCCGGTACGGCCGACTAAATACACGGGATTTGCCGACCCCGGGAGCAGCCTTAAAACTCGAAATTGCGCTCGATGGGAGGCTCGTTAGTACAGGCCTCTCAGAGCGAATATCTCAGCCTTCTGAGCGGCGAGAGGCCTGCACTAATGGGCCGAAAAACCGGGAAACAGTCCTAGTAAGCATTAACCAACACAACAAACAGTGCCTATTAGAGATAGTAAGTGCTTATTAACCTAAAGAGGGAAAGTCCAGCTGGCGCAGCGCTTCATAGGTGACCAGAGCTGCTGCATTGCTCAGATTGAGACTGCGGCTGTCGTTCTTCATCGGAATGCGCAGGCATTGCTCTGCGCCCAATTGGTCCAGTAGTGCCTGCGGCAATCCCCGGGTCTCGGGCCCGAATATCAGGGCATCTAATGGCTGATAGTGCACCTGGTGATAGGGCGTTTCTCCCCGGGTGGTAATCGCGAACAGGCGTGTCTGATCCTGCTGCTCCAGATACTCTTCAAGGTTTTTGTAGAGCTGAACCTCTGCGTATTCCCGGTAGTCCAGACCGGCGCGACGCATCTTCTTGTCCTCCAGGTCAAAACCCAGCGGTTCAATGAGGTGCAAAGAGCAGCCCGTGTTGGCACACAAGCGAATGATGTTGCCCGTATTGGGGGGAATTTCTGGCTGGTAGAGAACGATCTTCAACATGGTCGCTACAGGCTAGACGGCTGCGTGTCAGAGTTCCAGTTCTTTCAACTTCCGGGTCAGCGTGTTGCGGCCCCAGCCGAGCAGGTCAGCGGCATCTCGCTTGCGCCCCTGGGTGTGTGTCAACGCGACCTGGATCATTACTTTTTCAAAGTCTGGTAACGCCTCATCGAGAATATGCTGTTTGCCCTGGGCCAGTGCAACCCGCGCCCACTCGCCGAGCATTTCGCGCCAGTCGGCATTTTCGCTGGATGGTTCGGTTGTGATGTTGGTGCCCAGTTCTGGGGGCAGATCGCCCAGGTGGACTTCTCGGCCCGACGCCATGACGGTAATCCAGCGGCAGGTGTTCTCCAGTTGCCGCACGTTGCCTGGCCAGTCCAGCCCTGTCAGAAAGCTCTCCGTCTCGGGCAGCAGAATTTTTTGCTCGCCGCCTAATTCCTCGGCAGCTTGCTGGAAGAAATATTGCATGAGCTGCGGGATATCCTCGCGACGTTCTGCCAGCTTGGGTATGTGGATCCGAATGACATTGAGGCGATGAAACAAGTCCTCGCGGAAATCGCCGCTTTGCACCAGGCCTTCAAGATTCTGGTGGGTGGCAGCAATTATGCGGACATCCACCTTCACTGGTGTGTGGCCGCCGACACGATAAAACTCGCTATCAGCCAGTACACGCAGCAAGCGAGTCTGGGTGTCCGCAGGCATGTCGCCGATTTCATCGAGAAACAGCGTGCCCCCGTCGGCTTGCTCAAAACGGCCCTTGCGCTGGCTGTTGGCCCCGGTAAAGGCGCCTTTTTCGTGGCCGAACAATTCCGATTCCATCAGATCTCGCGGAATGGCCGCCATGTTCAGCGCAATAAAGGGTTGGCTGATGCGCGGGCTGTGCCGGTGTAACGCCTGTGCTACCAGTTCTTTACCGGTGCCAGATTCGCCGTTGATTAGCACCGTGATATTACTGTGAGCCAGACGACCTATTGCGCGGAAAACCTCTTGCATGGCAGGTGCTTCGCCGATGATCTCCGTCTCAGGCACTTCCTTTGTCTTGGCTGGCGTGCCGCCCTTCTCTCTGGCGTGGGCCAGTGCCCGCTCAGTGATAGCAATAACCTCGTCCAGATCAAAGGGCTTGGGTAGATATTCAAAGGCGCCTTGCTGATAGGAGGCGACCGCGCTTTCGAGGTCTGAATGCGCGGTGGTAATGATGACGGGCAGGTCGGGATACTGACTTTTAATAGCCGCGAGCAATTCCAGGCCATCCGTTCCAGGCATACGGATATCACTGATAATGACATCTGGCCTCTCTGAGACAATTTTCTGTAACAGGTGATCCGCATCGACAAAGCTTTCGTTGGTAATACCGGCCTGATTGAGGGCTCTTTCCAGAACCCAGCGAATGGAGCTGTCGTCGTCAGCTATCCAGACTTTCGCTTGGTTATGCATGGTTTATTTCCATTGGTAAGTAGAAACTGAAACGGGTTTCGCCAGGTGTGCTTTCGCATTCGAGGAGACCACCGTGACGGTTGATGATGGTTTGGGAGATAGACAGGCCTAGTCCCGTGCCCTCTGCGCGGCCTGTGACCATGGGCGCGAAGATCGCGTGTTTTATCTCCACCGGTACACCCGGTCCATTGTCGATAATGTCGATGCAGCAGCCCAGTCGATGCTGCTGTGTGCCCACGGTCATATGCCGTTGTGCTCTGCTGCGCAGGATGATGGTGCAGTCTTCCACGTTTGTTGACGCCTGCAGGGAGTTGCGCATGATGTTGAGTACCGCTTGTATAAGTTGGGCCTTGTCGAAGAGGAAGTCCGGCAGGCTGGGGTCGTAGTCGCGGATGACCTTTACTGTGTTGTCTGATTCGGCCGCAATGAGGTTGCTTACGTGCTCGAGTACTTCGTGGATATTGAACAAGCCTTTTTCGAGCTGCTGGCGTGGCCCCAGCAGTTGGTCGACCAGGTCTCGCAGGCGGTCGGCTTCGCGGATGATGACATTGGTGTATTCCGCCAGGCTTTCGTCGGGCAATTCGCGCGCCAGCAGCTGAGCCGCACCGCGGACACCCCCAAGAGGATTCTTGATCTCATGGGCCAGGCCACGGATCACCGCGCGGGTTGTTTCCTGCGAGTTAATCATGTTTTCGTTGCGGCTGATTTTGAGCATAAGATCAACGGTCGTGAGCTCCACCAGCAGACCAGAAATGCGGTTTTCGCGCCTCATGGGTGAAACGATTGCATCGACGAGAATGTGTTGGCCGGAGGGTAGGCTCAAGGAGAAGCTGCGACTGGCATGAGGGCTACTATCGGCCAGCACTTGTTCAAGAATGTGCAGCCACTCCTGGTTGTCCAGAACCAGCTTTCCCGCATGCTGGCCAATACAGCGTGCGGCGGATGTTTCCAGCAAAACCTCGCCAGCTGCATTCAGGCCAGTGACTTTGAGGTCGTTGTCCATGCTGACAATGCTTGTGCTGATATTGTCCAGAATGCCTTGTTCAGGCGTCATACTTGCCTCTTGTTTTGCGCGCCCCGACTAATGCTCAGGGCCTGCTATGAACGGCAATGGTGCGTTTAAAATCGTTGCAGCCGATGCCTGTCCATAGCAATAGCAAGAATGAAGCCATAAAGGCCTATTGGGGCCAAATATTTCGAAAATGCCGCAAATTAGCCGATACGGCGATAGTAAGTACTTACATCTATGGTGAGTCAGTGGCATGTCTGGCGTTCTGGGGGTACTTAGAGACGCCTCGAAGGAGTACACCATATTGCCTTGCACCAATATGGTGCACGAAAGGCGGTACGGTGTCCAGCTACCGTGTTAGCGGCCGGCTATCGGGCGGAAAACAAATACCGTTACCGGCTCAGATATGGCACTGGCTTTTCCCTCGCCATTGACCACACCGATGGTTAGGTGATGCTCGCCACGGATTATATTGGTCAGGCTCCAGGATGGGCTGACCTGCGGTTCGCCCCAAGGTACGCCGTCCAGGAACAACTGCAGGCTCAGACCAGTTTCAATGGCAGGGCTAACCCGTGCGCTAACCGAAAAATTACCTGGGCCGTGGGGGATCGTGGTTTCGTTTTTGGGAGAGGTTATTGTGATGGCATAGTCGGCAGCCTCGTTTTCGTCCTCGTCGCCTGCCCGGTCTGAGTTGTTGGCACTGGCCGCGGGCGCGCTAGGAGGCGGGGGCATCGAGTTAATATGAGGGTTTTCGATGCGCTCCATCTCCTGGGTACCCGCCGGTGGTGCATCGGTGAAGACCACATCGCCGTTTTCGTCGGTGGTGCGATAAATGGAGCTTTGCGCCAGCCCTTGTGTTGAGACGAACACGAGCATCAGCAGGACAGCTCGGAACATGGCGATACCCTCGATTATAGCTTCAATACTCTACCCTATCAGAAAACCTGGTGGACCAAGAGTTCCGGAGGGCTGGAATGTTATTACCTGCGAAATATCACCAAAGGATGGCTTGAGTCCGTGAAACTGGCGGACTGCTTCCCATTGGGTAAAGGCTGACGCAACCCTTCAAAGGGCGGGGCATACGAACCTACCGAGCATAAAAAAGGCCCGCGAGAGCGGGCCTTTTTTTGGTGCGCCAATGAGCGCTTGAAAAACCAGTACTTACAGTGAGTAGTACATATCGAACTCGACCGGGTGAGTGGTCATGCTCAGCCTTTCCACATCTTCTTGCTTCAGTTTGATGTAGCCGTCGATCATGTCGTTGGTGAACACACCACCAGCAGTCAAGAATTCACGATCATTGTCGAGCGCTTCCAGGGACATTTCCAGACTGGAAGATACAGTTGGAATGGCCAGGGCTTCCTCGGCGGGCAGGTCATACAAATCCTTGTCCGCAGCGTCGCCAGGATGGATCTTGTTCTGGATGCCATCGATACCGGCCATTAGCATAGCTGCAAAGGACAGGTAAGGGTTGGCGGTCGGATCAGGAAAGCGGACCTCGATGCGCTTGCCTCGGGGGCTAGGCTCGTAAGGAATACGAATCGCTGCAGAACGGTTACGGGCAGAGTAGGCCAGCATTACTGGCGCTTCGAAGCCCGGCACCAAACGCTTGTAGCTGTTGGTAGAGGCATTCGTGAATGCGCACAGAGCGCGAGCATGCTTGATGATGCCGCCAATGTAGAACAGCGCGTCGTCGGACAGACCGGCGTAGCTGTCACCAGCGAAGACGTTCTCGCCGTCTTTACTGATTGACTGGTGCACGTGCATGCCGCTGCCGTTATCGCCAACCAGTGGCTTGGGCATAAATGTGGCTGTTTTACCGTAGGCGTGGGCAACGTTGTGTACGCAGTACTTCAGGATCTGCGTGGCATCAGCCTTGGCTACCAGCGTGTCGAACCTAACGCCGATCTCACACTGTCCCGCGGTGCCCACTTCGTGGTGGTGTACTTCGATAGGCAGGCCCATCTGTTCCATTGCGGAACACATGGCGGCACGAATGTCGTGCAGGCTATCAACTGGCGGGACGGGGAAGTAGCCGCCTTTTACGCCTGGACGGTGACCGATGTTACCGTCGTCAAAATGCTGGCTTGAGGCCCATGCTGCTTCTTCTGAACCGATTGAGTAGCCAGCGCCCGACATATCGGAGTGCCATTTTACGTCGTCGAAAACGAAGAACTCAGGCTCGTTACCAAAGTAGGCCGTATCGCCGATACCAGTGGAGTTCAGGTAATCTTCTGCACGGTGGGCAACAGAGCGGGGATCGCGCTCATAGCCCTGCATGGTCATGGGCTCAACAATGTCGCAACGCAGGATAACAGTGGCGTCGTCAGTGAAAGGGTCCAGTACGGAGGTGCTGTCATCAGGCATGAGGATCATGTCGGATTCGTTTATGCCTTTCCAGCCCGCGATGGAGGAGCCGTCAAACATCTTGCCGCCGTCAAAAAAGTCCGCGGTGATCTCTGAAGTGGGGATGGTGACATGCTGTTCCTTGCCGATAGTATCTGTGAAACGCAGGTCTACCCAGCGTACTTCGTTGTCTTTAATCAGGTTGAGGGTTTGGTCTGACATCGTTTCTTCTCCAAGGGTTGTATTGTGGCCGGTTGTAGCGGCCTCTGTTCATTTCTGGCGGCTAGTTCCTGTTACAAGGCTCACCAAAAGTTCAGGCAATCGTGCTCAGCCTCACTGCATCGCTAGACCGATAACAGCAAGAGATGTGCCAAAAAGGTGCGATCGCTAACTCACTGAATTTCATGGGTTTTTTGCGAAAGACAATGCAGATGGGTTTACATCCGCACCATATTGGTGCATACGTGTGCTTTTTTGGTGCAATTTCAGCGGCTGCTGGATCGCTATGCTGATCTACTCACGGGCGGCGCTAAGTCCGTATAATAGCCGCCCTGATCAGACCCAATGGTTTATGGCCTCTATGCAGTATGTTGTCAAGTATTTCTCCGAAATAGCCATCAAGAGCAAGCCAGTGCGCAGGCGGTTCCTGCGCCAGTTGCAGGAGAACTTGAGATTTGCGCTGCGCGACATCGACCCGGCCATCAAGCTGGAGCGCAGTTGGGACAGGTTTCAGGTATTTACCCAGCTGTCTGACGCTGCGGAGCTGGCCCGGTTGGTCGAAGCAATGCGCAACGTCTCGGGAATTACTTATATTCTGGAGGTTGTCGAGCATGAGCTGCCCGCCGTCGATGAGATAGTTGAGTCTGTGCTCCCTATTTATGAGCAGCGACTGGAGGGCAAAACCTTTGCCGTGCGCTGCAAGCGGACGGGCAAACATGACTTTTCTTCAATGGATGTTGAGCGCACGGTAGGTGGTGCGTTGCTAACGCGTACCGGCGCGGAATCGGTAAAACTGAAAAAACCGCAAGTCACGGTCGATCTGGAGATCAACAACGACAGCCTGTTTGTCATCGGTGAGCGTCACAGGGGCCCGGGAGGGTATCCTGTAGGTAGTACTGGTCCGGTGCTGTCACTTATCTCCGGAGGCTTCGATTCCCCGGTTGCCAGCTACATCACGATGAAGAGGGGAATGCGCACACATTTTCTGTTCTTTAACCTCGGTGGCAGAGATCATGAGGTCGGCGTCAAGCAAGTGGCGCTCTATCTGTGGCACAAGTATGGCGCTGGCCAGCTTGTTCTGTTTATAAGTGTGCCCTTTGAAGAAGTCGTTGCGGAGCTGCTATCCCAGGTTCAGGACAGCCAGATGGGGGTTGTGCTCAAACGTATGATGCTGCGTTTGGCTGATCGCGTGGCAGCCGATCTTGAGTTGGATGCATTGGTCACCGGTGAGTGTGTTGCCCAGGTGAGTAGCCAGACCCTGCGGAACCTCGCCGTAATCGACGCTGTGAGCGAGCATCTGGTGCTTCGACCGCTGATTGCCACAGACAAGGAAGACATAGTGCGACTTGCGGCACGGATTGGCACGGAGCCTTTTGCCGCCAACATGCCCGAGTATTGCGGTGTGATTTCCGTCAAACCCACGACCCGGGCCCGACTGGACAGAGTAAAGAGGGAAGAGTCGAAGTTTGATATGAGTATTCTCGATCGTGCTTTTGATGCCAGACGCCAGACGCGCATAGATCGCCTGGCGGAGGAAGACCTTACCGTGTCAGAGGTAGAGGTGCTGTCCGTGCCATTGGCCAATGGCACCATTATCGACATCCGCCATCCTGACGAGGAGGTGCTGGCGCCGCTCAAACTGCATGTCCCAGTGATCAAAATACCCTTTTACGAGCTGCATTCACGCGCAGTCGAGCTGCATTCAGGCAGCACTTATATGCTTTATTGTGGCAAGGGCATTATGAGTCGCCTGCATGCCAGTCACCTCAATGAAGACAAGGGCATGGATGTGAAGGTTTACGCCCCCTGAATCAGCGTGTTCTGGACTATGTGCCGGACTATAAACAAGGGTATAATCCGCGCCTTTTTTGACGACCCCTTTAATCATCGATTGCTGAAGCGAGGCGGGGCCTGGATAGTGGCCCGATGCCTGGTTTCGATTGTGCAGTCTGGGTGATGAGTCCAGACGATAATCGACTGGCCCCGGGGGACAGAGGTAACACCTTGATAGACAAGCTACGCAATATCGCGATTATCGCCCACGTTGACCACGGCAAAACCACCCTGGTGGACTGCCTGCTCAGCCAATCCGGTATGTTGGACCGCCGCAGCGAGGGCGCTGAACGGATCATGGATTCCAACGACCAGGAGCGGGAACGGGGTATCACCATCCTGGCCAAGAACACCGCTATTGAGTGGCACGACTATCGTATCAATATCGTTGATACCCCCGGGCACGCCGATTTCGGTGGCGAAGTAGAGCGGGTACTGTCCATGGTCGATTCCGTACTGCTACTGGTAGACGCGGTTGACGGCCCCATGCCGCAGACCCGGTTTGTGACCAGCAAAGCCTTTGAGCAAGGGCTGAACCCTATTGTTGTGGTGAACAAAGTGGATCGCCCCGGTGCGCGGCCCGATTGGGTTGTTGATCAAGTCTTTGATTTGTTTGACCGCTTGGGAGCGACTGAACAGCAGCTGGATTTCCCCGTGGTCTTTACCTCGGCGATTGAAGGCATAGCGGGTCTATCCCATGAGGACATGGCGACAGACATGAAGCCGCTGTTTGAAACCGTGATAGAGCACGTGCCGGCACCAGAGGTGAATTCCGAAGGCCCGCTGCAAATGCAGATTTCTGCGCTGGACTATTCCAGTTACGTTGGTGTAATCGGTGTTGGTCGTATCACGCGCGGCACGCTCTCGCCAAATACACAGGTGATGGTTGTGCCCGCAGAAGGCAAAAACCGCAAGGGCAAGGTGCTCCAGGTCATGGGTTACATGGGACTGGAGCGTGTTGATGTGGAATCGGCAGAGGCGGGGGATATTGTATGTATCACCGGCATCGAGGGCCTGAACATTTCCGATACACTGTGCGATCCGGAAACTCCAGAGGCACTGCCACCGCTGTCGGTTGATGAGCCCACGGTCAGCATGACTTTCCAGGTAAACGATTCGCCGTTTGCCGGCAAGGAGGGGAAATACGTTACCTCGCGCAATATCAAAGAGCGATTGGAGCGCGAGCTAATACACAACGTTGCCCTGCGTGTAGAGCCAGGCGACAGCCCGGACAAATTCAAAGTTTCCGGCCGCGGTGAATTGCACCTGTCTGTGTTGATTGAAAGTATGCGCAGGGAAGGCTATGAACTGGGTGTCTCCCGTCCAGAAGTTATTCGCAAAGAACTAGACGGCGTGATTCATGAGCCCTATGAGCAGCTAGTAATCGACTGCGAAGACTCGCATCAGGGTGCGGTCATGGAAGAGTTGGGCCTGCGCCGCGCCGAACTGGAAAACATGGTGCCCGACGGCAAGGGCCGCGTGCGACTGGAGTTTATTATTCCCGCTCGCGGACTGATCGGTTTCCGTTCACAATTTCTGACCATGACGTCCGGCAGCGGCATCCTGACGCACATTTTCGATCACTACGGCCCGGTTAAGAACGCGGAGATTATTCACCGCATGAACGGTGTGCTGGTATCCATGGTCAGCGGGAAAGCGCTGGGCTTTTCCCTGTTTAACTTGCAGGAACGTGGCCGAATTTTCATCGACCCCAATGTCGATGTCTACGAAGGGCAGATTGTCGGCCTGCACAGTCGTGGTAATGATTTGTCGGTCAACCCCACCAAGGGCAAGCAGCTAACCAATGTTCGTGCTTCGGGTACCGATGAAGCGCTTACGCTCACTCCCCCCGTGCTTCACACTCTGGAACAGGCATTGGAGTTCATCGAAGACGATGAATTGGTAGAGGTCACGCCCATTAGTATCCGCCTGCGTAAGAAGTTGCTGCAGGAGCACGAGCGCAAGAGAGCCGGGCGCGAGACGACGACAAGCTGATGCGGGCACTGTTGCAGCGGGTTTCTTCTGCCCGGGTAACGGTGGCCGGTGAAGCAGTTGGAGAGATTGATGCGGGCCTGCTGGTCTTCCTCGGGCTTGATAAGGGCGACGATGAGGCCGCCGCCGCGCGCATGCTCGACAAGTTACTCGCCTATAGGGTGTTTGCAGATGCCGAGGGTCGTATGAACCTTTCTGTGTCCGACATCAATGGCGGTGTGTTGTTGGTTTCCCAGTTCACGCTGTCGGCCGATACTCGCAAGGGCCTACGTCCGAGCTTTTCCTCTGCTATGCCGCCCGCGCAAGCCCACACCCTCTACGACCATATCCTAGCGCACCTGCGCCAACGTCACGCAACGGTGGCGGCTGGTGAATTTGGCGCTGATATGCAGGTCAGCCTAACCAACGACGGGCCGGTGACCTTTTTGTTGGAGAGTTAGAGCCCAGCACCGAACACAAAAAACCCGGCATAAGGGCCGGCTTTTATGAGCTCTCTGGTAGCGTTCGCTAATCTACGGCCAGTTGATCAAGGCCTCTCACACGCCGGATAAAAGGAACGCAACGTCAGCCGAGAATGCTGGCTAGCTAATGAGTCGGATAGCCCATGATTAAACCACTGATAGACGCATCTTGCAGTGGGGAATGCCATCCTCTGCATAGATGTCCCCCTCAGATACAAACCCCATTGAGCGGTAGAATTTCTGCAGGTGAGCCTGGGCGCTGATGCAAATATCAGCAGGCCACAACCTCAGGTTGTGTTCAATACCGCGCTTTACCAGTTCGCGTCCGAGGTCTTTGCCACGCAAGTCCGGCTGCACAACAATGCGCCCCATGGAGCTCTCGGAATATTTGATGCCTGGCTGGATCAGCCGCTGATAGGCAATGAGTCTGCCCTCTTCCCGACACAGCATGTGCACCGCCTGCAGATCTACACCGTCGGCATCCAGATAGGCTGAATTTTGCTCTACCACGAAGACCTCCTGCCGCAGGCGCATGATGTCGTACAGGTCATCTCGATCCAGTTCGGTGTATTGGAGAGTGTGCCAGTGGTGCTGCATAGATTTATGGTCAGTGTTGTGCCAGAGCGAAGATTGTACATTGTTACCCGGCGGCAGGCGTCGTATGCGGGTGGCATTGTGTCGCGGGTGGTGTGAGAATGAACACACGTTTAATGCGCAGGGCATAACTCTATGCTTGCCGATAGTGTCTGATCAGGCAATAGCTTTTGCCAGTGCAGAGGGTGCTCAAGTACTGGCATTCCCGGCGACGATTTTTGTCGAAGAGGTACTGTCCTTGCCTGAAACGGCCCATATGTGGTGCAGTGTGTTGGTGGCCTATGAGTCACTTATGACCGCAGTTTGTGCTGATTTGGCCCCCATCGACGTACCCGAAATGGGAGCCTGCGAGATGTATGGTCCGGGCGACGCGATTATTCGCCAGGGCGATCGGGCCGATTATGTATTTAATATGCGTACCGTTGAAGCAGAGGCGCTGGTCAGTGGCGTTAAGGTCGGGTTTATTGGCCAGGGCGAAATTTTTGGTGCGATGGCCGCGCTCACCCACAGTGATCGCAGCGCGACGGTTAGGGCTCTTTCTGATTGCGTGGTATAGAAAGTGCCTACTGACCAGTTTTCTGAGCTGATAAGAAGCAATCCAGGCACCATTCATGGCCTGCTGGTTGATATGGCCAACTCTATTGCGAATCTGAACGAGCAGCTAGTGGGCCTGCGCGGCCCCGAGAGTACTGCATAGACAGTACGAAAACGCTGCATGGATAGCTGCAATAGCTGATCTGGAACGCTCACAGTGTAATAATGACGACAACAGTTGATGCTGTTTGGTCTGTGTGCCGACGCATCATTGCGATACTGAACCAGAGAAACCCAGGGGACTTGAAGTCAATGAGCGACGGCTTGGAAATCGGCGAAGACGGCATCGAAGTAGTGTCGATGAAAGACTATACCGAGAAGGCCTACCTGGATTATTCCATGTACGTCATTCTCGATCGGGCCCTACCGCATGTGGGAGACGGGCTAAAGCCTGTACAGCGGCGCATCGTGTACGCCATGAGCGAGTTGGCCCTGAAATCGACGGCCAAGTTCAAGAAGTCGGCCCGTACGGTGGGCGATGTCATCGGTAAGTTTCACCCCCACGGCGACAGCGCCGCCTACGAGGCCATGGTACTAATGGCCCAGAATTTCAGTTACCGCTATCCGCTGATTGACGGGCAGGGCAACTGGGGCTCGCCAGATGACCCTAAATCCTTCGCTGCCATGCGCTATACCGAATCGCGGCTGACGGCCTATGCCGATGTTCTCCTGAGTGAGCTAGGTCAGGGTACGGTCGATTGGTCCCCCAACTTCGATGGCACGCTGCAGGAGCCGTCAGTATTGCCCGCGCAGGTGCCTAATATCCTGCTCAATGGAACGACCGGCATAGCCGTGGGTATGGCGACCGACGTACCGCCCCACAATTTGCAGGAAGTGGTGTCGGCGGCAATACTTATGTTGGACAAGCCCAAGTCCACCGTTGCCGATTTGTGTAAATTTGTGCAAGCACCTGATTTCCCCACTGAGGCGGAGATCATCACGCCGCGTGAAGATATCCAGGCCATGTATGAGAGTGGTCGTGGTGGGCTGCGCATGCGTGCGATATGGAGCAAAGAGGGTGGCGACATCGTGATTAATGCGCTGCCTTACCAGGTCTCCGGTTCTCGTTTGTTGGAGCAGATTGCCCAGCAAATGCAGGCTCGCAAGCTGCCCATGGTGGCAGACCTGCGCGACGAGTCGGACCACGAAAACCCCACACGTCTGGTTATTGTGCCGCGCTCCAACCGGGTGGATCTTGAATCTCTCATGAGCCACCTGTTTGCCAGCACGGATCTTGAGCGAAGTTACCGTATCAATCTGAATATGATCGGCATTGATGGCCGGCCCGGTGTGAAGGGGCTCGATCGTATTCTCAAGGAGTGGCTGCACTTTCGTACCGAAACCGTGCGGCGGCGTTTGGAATATCGCCTGGAACGCGTTCTGCGGCGGCTGCACACGCTTGAGGGCTACCTCATTGCGTTCCTCAATATCGATGAGGTGATTCACATTATTCGCACCGAGGACAAGCCCAAGCCTGTGCTCATGCAGCGTTTCAAAATTACCGACGAGCAGGCTGAAGCGATTCTGGAACTGAAGTTGCGTCATTTGGCGAAGCTCGAAGAGATGAATATTCGCACCGAGCAGGACGAGCTTGCCGTTGAGCGCGATGGGCTACAGAAAACGCTGGGCAGCGCCGCGAGACTGAAAACCCTGATCAAGAAGGAAATGCTCGCCGTGGCGGAGAAGTTCGGCGACGCGCGCCGCTCACCGCTGGTGCAGCGCACCGAAGCCAAGGCGTTCAGTGAACTGGAGTTAATGACAGCGGATCCGATCACCGTTGTGATGTCGGAAAAAGGCTGGATTCGCGCGGGCAAGGGCCACGAAATCGACCCCACGTCATTGAGTTATAAGTCCGGTGACGCCTTCAAGATGTCTGCGTTAGGTCGCAGCAACCAGCCTACGGTAATTCTGGACTCAACCGGTCGCGCATACACGATTCCGTCGCACAACCTGCCGTCGGCCCGTGGACAGGGTGAGCCGGTCACCGGTCGCATCAATCCTCCCTCAGGTGCAACTTTTGAGGGCCTGATGATGGGAGACGAGAGCGCACTCTACCTTGTTGCCTCGGACGCAGGTTATGGCTTTGTCGCAAAACTGGCCGATCTACAGACGAAGAATCGGGCGGGCAAGGCAGCGTTGAAACTGCCCAAGGGCAGTCAGGTCGTACAGCCTTCGACCATTGGCGCTGTAGAGGGAGCCTGGGTGGCGGCCGTGTCTAACGAGGGCCGGATGTTGCTGTTTCCGCTGGCGGACCTGCCACAACTGCCCCGCGGCAAAGGTAATAAAATTATCAGTATTCCGCCAGCGCGGGTGCAGTCGCGAGAAGAATTTATGCTTGCTGTGCAGGTGTTGCGGGAAGGCGAAAGTCTGGTTATTTATTCCGGCAAGCGGCATCTCAAACTCAAAGGCGACGATCTTAAGCACTACCGGGGTGAGCGAGGCAGGCGCGGGAACAAGCTACCTCGCGGCTTCCAGAAGGTCGATAGTATATCGGTAGAGACGTAGCTGTTGGCAGGCTTTAGCGAACGCTGAGCCGGCCAGGGTCTGCAAGGCGTTTCATAATAAGGCGCAACTGCCGGTCCAGTAAGTCATCGTAGGGGCTGGCAAAGCCCTCTACCACCGCGTAATTCCCAACCTCCATCGGGCTGTGCTGCAGCCTGCCGTTCACGTCTATATCCTCGGCCGCGGCCGGGGAAAGAAGAATGTTTGGCGGCTTCTGTGAACACACCTGCTGTAATTCATCGAGCGTGTGCTGCATATACAGACCTGGATAAATATCACCACCATCGCCAGCACCCAGTTCACTCTGGGCAATGGCCATGGCGATATCGAGATTGCGTGCGGTCTGTTGTTGTACTTGTTCTGCTACGGCCTGAATTAACCAGCCGCATGAAGCTGCCCGAAAGGCTGCGCTGCCGGCATTGTTGTCGCCGCTGAAATATACCGCCAGACCGAACTGTCGGATGACCTGTAAGTCACCAGCATAAAAACCGGCGGCGGCAAAAATGATCTGATGCAGGCGATCGGTGTAGTTGTGCAGCGCGCGCTCGTCCAGGGTATCGAGATAGTCCACCAGGCTGCTCAGGTGCAGGTAGAGTACC
>JBLFXU010000010.1:0-20184 GCA_047609575.1 Bacteroidia bacterium
GCCCATAGACTCTATGGACTGAGCGTTGTAAGCGGTGATAGCAATTGGCGTGTCTTGCAGCGACTCGGCTCTGAACTGGGCGGTTACAACGACCATTTCCAGCAGTGCTGCTGCCGATGCACCGGAAGAGATCATGGGTAGCGCCAACAGGACGGCCAGCGGCAATTGCTTGCGAGCACATAATTCAGGCATGTTTTTACTCCGTTTTTTATAGTAAGCGTGTGGCGGTTGCGGCCGCCATAACCAGGTTCCCTACGCACCAATATAAGGAATCTAGACAAAGAATGGATGTGAACTATTTACTGAACTGGGTTTTGCGTTACCCATAAATACAACGGGGTAAAGGTGCTCACGAGCAGCGTTCGCTAATCTACGGCCGGTTGAGCAAGGCCTGTCTGACTCTCGCACGCCGAATAGTCGGAAGGAAACCTCCCCAAGAAGCGCCATCTCTGATATCAGGGAAGATCAATCAGCGACCAGAGCACTCAAGCCGTAAGCAACAAAACACCCCCCGGTGCGACATCATGTCGCGGGTGGCAGCCGCCCTGCCTGAGTATACTACGCGCAAATTGCCGACAACTACCCATAACTAAGATGAAGACCATGCCAAACCGCCGCCTCGCCAATCGCAACACGCTGCCGACCGCGCTGATAATCATCTTAATTACTGCCTTAATTACTACCGCGCTTACTTCCGGACAGGTTGCCGCAGACCACATGGAAGAACTGGTGATTACCGCGCGGCACGACAGCCGTATCATCGATGTCAGTGACGACAGCCTGATCGCGCCAGATGTGACTGAGCTGCTAAAGCGCGTGCCCGGTGCGCAGGTCAACAGCAATGGCCCCCTGACCGGTATTCCCCAGTATCGAGGCATGTATGGCAGCCGCATCGCCACCACCATTGATGGCACAGTACTGGCTCCAGCCGGCCCAAACTGGATGGACCCACCACTGTCCTATGCGATCAGCGGCCAACTGGAAGCACTGGAAGTCTACCGCGGTATTGCCCCGGTTGGCGTAGCGCAGGAATCCATTGGCGGGGCCATTCAGGCCCGCACCCGCATCGGCGAGTATGCCGCCGGCCAGGACTTCGAACTTAATGGCCGCGTCATTGGCAGCGCACAATCTGCGAGCGACGGCTATCACCTGCAATCAGCACTTTACGCTGCCAACAACAGCCATCGGATAAAACTGTCAGCCATGACCGAAGCGGGGGACGACGCCCGCTTCCCGGATGGCAAGATTCTGCCGACAGAGTACGAGCGGCAGCGCTATGACGTGGGCTATGGCTGGCGCCACGGCCCACATCAACTACAGTTCGACTACGGCTACAACGATACTGGTGACGCCGGCACCCCCGCGTTGCCCATGGACATCCTCTATATAGAAAGTGACTTGTATCGATTGAGTTATCGCCTGGAGGGTGACACACCCATTACGCTGGCATTGTTTGGTGCGGACCTGGACCACGGCATGAGTAACTTCCACCTGCGTAACGCACCCGCAGACGCCAGGTGGCGTCGCAATATAGCGACCAGCGACAATGTTGGCTTTAAGCTCACAGCCCAACGTTCCGACGAGAGTGGCTCCTGGAATTTCGGCGTGGATGGCTTTAGCGAGCAACACAACTCCGATATCGATAATCCCAACAACCCTCTATTTTTCGTACAGAACTTTAATGACGCAAGACGCGCTGTGCTGGGCGCGTTTCTGGAAAGGGAAATGCAGTTTGGCCAACAGTGGCGCGGTGAATTTGGTTTACGCTTGAATCATGTAATGATGGACGCCGATGCAGTTGATGCCACCCCGGCCAGAATGATGCCCCCTGCAACAGCGCTTCGCGACGCCTTTAACAATGCCGAGAGAGAGCAAGAAGACAACAATATCGATGTGGTTCTACGCGCCTGGTTTGCGCAGAATGAGCGCAGCAATTGGTACCTTGGACTAGGCAGGAAAAGCCGCTCCCCCAACTACCAGGAACGCTATCTGTGGTTGCCTCTGGAGGCAACAGCAGGCCTGGCAGATGGCAATACCTACACGGGCAACATACAACTAAATCCGGAAGTGGCATACCAGGCAGAGTTTGGACTGGACTACAGTGATGACAGGTTAACGCTCTCTCCACGCATTTATTACAGCCAAGTGGACGACTACATCGATGGCACCACTAGTGAAGTGACTGCTGCGCTTATGTTCGTGCAAATGATGAACAACAATAACGGCACCAATAATGCTGCCCCATTACAGTTCAACAATGTGGATGCGCAGCTGTATGGCTTCGACCTCGACTGGGCGCTGCAATTGACCAACAGGCTCTCAATCGGCGGGCTGGTCAACTATGTTCGTGGCAAGCGCCGCGATGACAGCAACGACAACCTCTACCGCATATCCCCATTCAATATCCTGCTGCGATTGAACTACGTTGCCAGCAATTACAATGTCACGCTGGAGAATGAAATTCACGCTGAGCAAGATGACGTCAGCGCAACGCATCGGGAGCAAACCAGCGACGGCTACGGCCTCGTGAATCTGCGCGCAAGTTGGGAGGCGCGTCAGGGACTCACCATTACAACCGGGGTTAATAACCTGTTTGACCGTGATTACAGTAGCCATTTGAGTGGCTACAACCGGGCGGAAAATCCTGATGTCGAGCGAGGTTCTCGACTGCCTGGAACGGGTGTTAACTTATTCGCAAGAGTGATTTACGCCTTCTGAATATGCGCGCGTGGGCCCTAATCGCCCAGTCACGCTATTCACTCAGCCGCACTAATCGCGGAGAAATCCTGGGACCGGCTCATCCCGCACCACCGACACCGGGTCGCAGTGAATAATGATTTCTGCGCTTGGATAAGCCTGCTGCAAGCTGCGCTCCACCTCATCAGAAATAAGATGGGCCTCCATAAGATTGAGCTCATCGTCCAGTTCCAGATGCAGCTGCAAAAATATGGATGTTCCCGATTGCCTGGAACGTAAGTCATGCATACCGCGCACACCTGCTTGGGCCATTGCAATTCGCTCTATCTTGTCGCGCTCGGCATTGGGCAGTTCGCGATCCATCAGGTGGTCCAGGGAATGCTGTACAATTTCCCAAGCGCTGTACAGAATGTAGAACGCAATGGCGATAGCGAACAGCGGATCAAAGCCCGGCCAGCCCCAAACAGACAACAGCAGCGCCAAAATCACACTGGCGTTTACCAATAAATCAGTCCGGTAGTGCATCGCATCAGCTCGAATCGCTGTCGAACCGGTGCGCTTTATCACATGCCTTTGAAATAGCAACAGCCCCCCTGTGACCACGATGGAAAACAGCATCACCACAACACCGGCTTCATACGCTACTAGCGGTTCGGGATGGACCAATCGGCGACCTGACTCCAGCAGCAAAAACCCGGCTGAGCCTGTAATAAAGGCCGCCTGCGCAAGTCCGGACAGAGCCTCTGCCTTGCCGTGACCGAAGCGATGTTCCCTGTCCGCGGGAGACAACGCGTGGCGCACAGCCAGTAAATTCACCAGCGAGGCCAGTGCATCAAGAATGGAATCAATCAGCGTAGCCAGCAAGCTAACTGAATCGGAACTCCACCACGCCAACAACTTGGCCACCACCAGCACAAGCGCAACCGAAATTGACGCATAGGTTGCCAGCCGCATTAAACGAGCCACTTCGAGCGACGCGCTTGAGCTAGAGGGGGGCATAACGGAGGGATCAGGCGTATTCATGTTGCCAACAACTATAAAAGACCTCGCCAGTTTAACAAACTTGCCTGCTGGACGCCGCGCCCACGTGCGCCAACAATCCGGGCTCTCCAGTTGATCGATTGCCAACTATTCACGCCTATCCCGTGGGCGATCTGCGCTTTTCGAGTATTTTTAGTTGCGCGTACAGGGCGCACTTTGCAATCCTAGTGACACTGGCTTCCCATTCAATTCTAAGGGTATGGGGCACATCACAATCAATCCAAAATTTCGCCTGATTCTGTGGGTCACGCTGCTGCTGATAATACCAGCAAGCGCGACTCGGGCAGAGGGGTACCTGTTCGGCCTGGGTTTGCATGAAGAGACCGGCCGCAACATCTATCTGGG
Organism: Bacteroidia bacterium; assembly: GCA_047609575.1. Taxonomy (GTDB): domain Bacteria; phylum Pseudomonadota; class Gammaproteobacteria; order Pseudomonadales; family Halieaceae; genus Marimicrobium. The sequence goes on from JBLFXU010000010.1 coordinate 4,084, forward strand.
CGGGATTTACCTCGCTGACAGCGCAGCCAGACCGATAGAGTTAGACAAAATGCCAGATCCCTGGGTGATGGAATACCGGATCGTTGCCCGCCGTACCAGTATCCGCAGCTTGCTGGGCGGCATGTTACTGCAGAGCGAGGTGGCCACCGGACACTCTCCAGGTCCTGCCACTAATGCCTTCGCAGACAATATCCTGTCCAGCGTGAAATCCAGCCTCTATGCCGGCGACGTACTGGAGGTTCAGCTGAAAAATAATGTGACGTATGCAGCGCTGAACGGCCAGCGCCTGGCGCGCAGCAGCAATCCGGAAGTCGCTGCGTATATCCTGCACGGCTGGATTGGCGAGAATGGGCCGAACAACGCCTTCAGAAAAGAGCTAACCGCCAGCGAAATCAATCCGGATCTACTTGAGCAATACAATTCGACCCTGCACAGCCCGCGGCGCGAGGCCGAAGTAGCGGCCTGGCTGGGTGGCCCGAGTTCAGCAGCTCTGGCATCTACGGTGCAAGCCCCCTCACCGGGGGGTAGCATAGATACCGCGCAGCCCGAGACACCCACTTTAATTAAAAACCTGCCCGCAGCGACAGTAATCCAGGAAAAAACCGCCGCAGAATTTCAGCCAGATGTATCTGCAGCGTCAGCACCAGACTACAAACCCATCGGGCAATACATGTCAGAGTTGCCTGCGTTCAATCCCGCTACTGACTTAGCAGCTGACACTGCCCTAAAGCCTGATCCCGCCACAGCGACGCCGCTAAGTACCGCACCCTTAGGCGAGGAAGCCATTTCGCCCGGCGTGATGGCAATAGCAGCAGCGCTTCCAGCGGTAGAGGGCGACGGCGAGAATTCCGAAGTCGATACCCCAATCGCCAACCTCACAGGGGAGCCCGCCGGAGGCACCCCGTCGCAGCTACTGGATCCCGCTGAATTGCCACCTGGAGACGGCGCCGCGTTGGCCAGACTGGTGAGCGATGCCCGGTTGCCAGAATCGACTGCTGGCCCAATACCTGACACGACCCGAAGTCTGGGTGTACAAAAGTACTCAAAGCGCCTGGCACGTTTTCACAACCAAATGATTGCCAAGGTACACGGCGAAATTCGCTATCCGAAACGGGCAGTCCGCCGCAATCTGCAGGGGCGACTGGAACTGGATGTCAGCTTTAGTCACGACGGCGAGCTGCTCGAAGTAGAAGTTGCCTTGTCCTCCGGCCACAAAATACTCGATGCCGCAGCGACTGCTGCCGCTACTGATGCCTTTAAGAATGAGATGGAGGAAATAGATGACGTGGCGGTAGAGGAGTTTGGCACGCCCGGCAAACGCCTGATCGTGCCTATTCCTGTGCAATTTAGACTGCAGTAATGCCCAGCCAGAATGCCTGGCAGTTCAAACTGAATGCAATGCTCAGGCTGTTTTGCAAACAGCCACCTGCGCCGCTGCGATTGCGCAGGCCAAACACAGACAGAGATTTAGTCTTCAGCGACCTTGCGACCTTCGTGGGAGTGGATCATCCGCACCGTAAGCTGGCAAGTTTCCAACCATTCGATCGATGTCTCAGTCCGCAGAGCGCGCACAAAGCCTTGGTCATTGCGGCAAGCAATACTGGTTTTGTTAGGCGTCCAGTCACCTTCTTTCGGACGAGGCTTACGGCTGCTGAAGTACCAGAGTCCACGCCGGTCCTGCATCACATACTTGGCCTCAGCCGGTAAAAAGACCTTTTGGCCCCCAATCACGGCAAATACTTCTGGCCCCTGGACTGATTCACCTTCAAGTACTGCGGTGGGTGTCATCGTCAACATGGTCTTTACCCCGCTGATCATTTTTTAGTCTGGTTAATCCACCGGTAGGGGGCCGTGTCATGGCGGCACACCGTCCGGGTCACCGGCAGTTGCGCGATGGCAATGACGTTATAGACAGGGGGGGGATTCCAAGCAATAGCTAGAATGCCATATTTTTATCTAAATGGAATATATGATAAAAATATGGCCTTAATTTTCGTTACTATTTCTTTTTTGACCTATTTTTGTACTTTATGGTCATATTTTAAGTATTTATAATCAATAAATCTAGGTTCTTGAAGATCGGGGCTAGAGAGTATTCGAAGGTTTTTTAGGAGAATCCATCCCTCACGAGGGCACCAGTTTGATATGGGAGCGATCGGCCGACTTTGCTGTCATGGGCTTGAGACTGACTGCTTCCCCGTGGCCTAGCGGCAGGTCCTGCGCCTCCTCAACGGAGCTCATTAGCATATACAGGGAAAGTATCGCCCGCCCCTCTTCGGTCGCAAGGTCTGCGGCAAAGGCCGGCAGCGCCGCCTCCGTAATAACCCCCAGCACCAGCGCATTGGTCAGGTAATCCCGGATAATCTGCCGGTTCACCTGATCGCGGAAATACTGCTGGTAGTGCTCGTCATTACTGGCCTCCAACCGGTCAGGTCGTCCATCGGGCACAGACTGACCAAAAGCGCCATCTATCCATTGTGCAATCTCGTCCAAGTGCAAAGTTCTATCCTCCGACATGTCTCAGGCCACCTGCTCGCCGCGGGCAACCCGCTGCTGCAGATGGTCCAGGTTAGGCACCTGGCAAACCAAACCACCAAAATCAAATGCTGCGGATGCGTGAGGCGCCGTTTCGTCTGGACGATCCTCCACGTTTGACGCCGTCAGACGCACAGCGGTCAGGCCCGCACCACGCAAGGCAACGGCGTAGTATTCACAACCCTCTCCCTCGAGTCCGAGAAAAACCGCCATGAGTCCGGAGCCACGACGGTCATCGCACCAGGGGTCTTCCTGGCCAGGGCCGAAATCCAGCACCGGCAAATCTCGTCCGCGCCAATTCAGCTGCGCCGGCGGCTCCTGCGAATCACTGGGTACGGTTACAATTTCAGCCAGGCAATTCTGCGGTACCGCCCAGGTCTCACTCGCGGAAACCGGCAACAACACGCAGGATCGGCCGTAATCTGTCTCACTCATACTGGCTCCTTAGGAAATCACAAGCTCTCGCCCGGTCAGCAGATTGATCTGCTCGATCAGAGCGGGAAAGTTAAAGGGTTTGCCCATATAGGCGTTGCAACCGGCCTGCTTAGCCATGGCACGGTGCTTGGCGCCGGTGCGAGACGTCACCATGATGACCGGCAAATCGCCGTAGCGCCGCGATTTGCGAATCTCACGCAGCGTCTCAATACCATCTTTAACCGGCATCTCAACATCCAGCAATACAACATCTGGCAAGCGATGACTCGCATTCAGCAGGTCGATAGCGACCAAGCCGTTCTCCGCCGTCACAGTTTCTACTCCCACCGTGTCCAGCCGGCTGGTGGCAACCATCCGCTGGGTGCGCGAATCATCTACCACCAGTGCTAGCAGGCGGCTATTTTCGGGCTTGGTAGAGGCTACCGTAGCAACCTGACCAGAACCGGCATTACTAACCAGCAGGTTAAGGTCTAGCGCGACGACCGCCTCACCGTCAGACGTTGTGGCAGCGCCAGCAACACCTGGCACCGTCGAGAACTGAGGGCCGATGGAGCGCACAACCAGCTCCAGGGCTTCCTCCAGGTTATCGATGGCTATAGCCATGTAGTGATCTTCAGAGCCGGCGATAATGACCGGCACAAAGGCATCCCATCTAGCGCGGTCCGGCAGCCCGACACCCTGGCACAGCGTGCCCAGGTATGACGGCTCACAGTCCAGGTCTGCCAAATGCAAACCGCGGCCTTCCTCTACCGCACTAAAGAACTCCTCCACTGGCACCTGCTCTACAGCGACCAGTCCGTTCAGTGGAATCGCATAGGAATCGTCTGCCGCACTGACCAGTAGCGCGCCATTTACTGTCACGTTACTGGGTATTCTCACCTCAAAGGAGGTTCCCACTCCCAGTGCTGAGGAAATCTGGATATCTCCACCGATCTGCTGCAGCTCTGTGAGCACGATATCCATGCCAACACCCCGGCCAGATACCTCGCTAACCTCAGTGGCAGTAGAGAATCCTTTGTGGAAAACCAGACGCAGGACTTCTTCATCGCTCAAGGCGTCAACATCAATGTCCAGGCCTTTTTCATAAGCTGACTCGCGCAAGGCATGCGGGTCCATACCGCGACCATCATCTGCCAGCTTGATGACGTAATCCCCACCGGACTTGCTCACATCAATGGTAATGCGACCGCCAGTGGGTTTGCCCACTGCAACGCGCTGGTCCGGCGCTTCAATACCGTGATCCAGCGCATTGCGAACCATGTGCTCCAGTATTACTTGCAGTCGTGCGTAGCGATCCCTGTCTAACGCTCCAGTTTCGTTGAGTATCTTGAAGGACACTACCTTGCCAAGGTCAGCGCTGACGGTGCGCACGATACGGCGCAATCCGGGCATTAGTCGCGACACCGGTACTACCCTTGCGCCCTGAATACTGGATGAAATACCGGAGATAACCGTGGACTGCTGTTTCAACAACCCCTCAACCTGCGAATTTTGACGACTGACCAAATCTACCAGTTCCGTGAGATCCTCGATCCCCTCGCGCAGAATGCTCGCCGCCTCCTGCAGCTCCGAGTACTGATCCATTTCCAGCGCATCAAGTCCGGGCCGCGATCTCGCCCCACGTGCACTAACATTGAACAATGCGCGGTCGGCGATTTTACGAATATGCGTTCTCACCGAGGTCAGCCGCCCCTGCAGTTCAGAAGAGGAGCGCTTATTGCGGCTGATGCTCTGGGAGGCCCGCACACCAAACTGCTGAGCCTGACTTGCCATGTTCAACAGATGATCCATCTTCTCTGAAGTCAGCCGCACAGACTGCTGCGCAGCTAGGACTTTGGCGCCCTCATCGGCCAACTCCTGGTCGCGCTTTTTCTCCAATGCAGACACTACTGAGCTCTTATAATCTTTGCTAACAACTGCCTCAACCCGATCAAATCCAGACTGATCCTCTACGTTGTCATCCACTTTTTGCTGCGCTTTTTGCAGTTCTTGTTGTTGCGCCATCGCACCCCGCGCGACCGGCAACTCACTTGCAATATCGACACGATGCTCGCGGATAAACTCTACACCACGCACTACCGCATCCAACCAGGTATTCACAATACGGAAATACTGCTGTTCTTCGCCCTTAGTCGGACGCGACAGCTTGTCGAGCAGCGTCTCGAAGTTATGTACCAAAGTACCCATACGATGCAGGCCGACACCTTTGGCGATACCTTTGATAGTGTGCAGTGTTCGAGTTACCTCGGCACAGGCGGCATTATCAAGAATGTCCTTTTCCCATGTGCCAATATTGTCCTCGAGCTTTTCGACTACCTCAGAACCCTCTTCAATAAAGGAGTCGAGGAAGTCTGCAAAAATGTCGCTGCTGCTCGCACTTGTGTAGTCGAAACGGATGTCATCCGGTATAAACCAGTTGCTGCCGTCTGCACTGGGCACAACCTCCGCTGCGGCGATGGATTGAGCCTCAAGCTCCTGAGCAATATCCTCGGAATCATCTGCAAGCCGTGCTGTTGGCAGCCGCTCAACTTCCGCCCCCTCGACTTGTGGCTGCGCATCAACCGAAACTGAAGCAATCGCCTCCTCCCCATCGACAACACCGGCAAACTGATTCTGGAACTCCTCGTCCGTGGCCGGGAAATCGTCCTCACTGGAGACATCGGCAAAGATCTGTTCGATATCAACGTCTGCTGCTGCAGCGAAGTTGGTATCAAAATTGTCATCGAACTCATCACCAAGGAAATCGTCCAGGAAATCGAACGCGACCACGGCTTCCTCTACCTGCTCACCTGCCTGCTCATTTATGGGCGCAGAACCGTGCTCCATGGCAAAATCTTCTGAAAAAAGATGGTTCCAGTTACTGCCATTGGCTGTATCGGAGAACTTTGCATAAAGCATATCCCGATGATCATCCACCAGCGATTCCAACGCCTGGGGCATAAGGCCACAGACAGACAGTACCGGCTCATAGCCTTCCGCATAGCAGTGCTTGATTGCCGCCTCATCAGCACCAACAGTCACGTCTACAGCAACAGCATCAGTCGCCATCGCAAGACCCTGCAGTCGCGTGGCAGCAAGCTCAGTCAGTTCCTGGGTGAGCGGCGCCAGCACCGCGAGCACGTCAGCCAGATTATCCTGGGCAACGTCCTGCAGGTCTGCCGGGTAATCAATGTGCTCGTCGGCGCTAAAGTCGCCGGACTCCAGCTCCTCAAGTTCTGAAAATACCAGCGCTTCCAATTCTTCATCTGTTGGCGAATTGTCAGCCGCGGCCTCCAACATCTGCTCAAAGGCTTCGTCTTCTTCTGCGCTAGCAGAAAGAAAATCATCAGCACCGGAGAAGTCATCGCTAGCAGAATATTCTTCGTTGGCAACAAGACCCAGGTTGGATGTGTCAACTTGTGTTGGCGCCGGCGCCTCGGTCAGATTCATATCCGCCGCGTTGGCATCCACCGCAGACTCTTGTAGAGATTCGCTTTCTGGCTTATCTGCAGCCAGAGCAGGGCTCTGCGCATCGCCAGACAAATCTGCTGCAGCAGCAGCCAGATCTATATTTTCACCGAACACATCGACTGAATCCAGAGGCAGATCACCTGGAAGATCAGCTGTATCGCCCAGTGAACCGACGGCATTCGTCAGCTGTTCCAGTCTGGCTATATCAAGTGTTGCCATATCGAGTGTAACCACTAACGGGTCAAGAGCATCAACCGACAGGTCCAGTGCGCCCAATGGCAGATCAACAGGCTCTGAAGACGACACGATAGCCTCACGTGCGCTTACTGATAGCGAATCCTGTTCGGGCGCGGTAGGCTGTTCAGATTCGACCGGAGCAGCCGGGCGTGGTTTGACGCGGTTAATACGAAGAAAGGTCTCTCCGATATCATCGTCGCTGCTCAGGCCAAGAATATCCGCTCCCTCTTCAATATTGGTGGTCACCATTGCCACAGTGGCTCGGTCGCGAGTGTAATCTACCGCCATTACCTCGCTCTGCACCTCCGGTTCAATGTTCCGACCATGCTGCTCGCCGGTATCATAGATATCAATTTGGGAGGTGCTAGCGCCGTAAACAATTTCTTCACTGACAAAGTTATCCAGGCTATCGCTGCCGGTATTACCTCGAATCAGCGGCCGTGATGCGACCTCTGCCTCATAGGCCGACAAGCCCTCTATGCGCTGATCGTCGCTTTTTACCCTGAACAATGTCTCTTCCGGCTCGGAGAAGTCCATGTCGAGCAGCCACTCCAGACTATTATCCCTGCTCTCTTCTTCAGGATCCATTACGCCCTCCAGCCCCTTGTCTCGCGTGTCTTTGTCACCGTGCACGATTGCAACTCCCGTTAGCTTTGACGCAGCGCGCCGCTGTTCATCAATGAGCCAAAGGCTCTGTAGCAGACAATGGAACCGCCAGCTCTTCGTTACTTGCGGTTGAACCCATATCCGCCACATTACTACCGGCAGAGATCGGCTCTCCCCTGGCCATGGCAAAGCAGGACTGCGTCAGTTCACGCACCTTGGTAAGGTCAGCTTCCTCAGATTCACAATAGGAGGACAAAAGCGTGGGTAGTGCTGTAATCACTTCCCCCAACTGACTCTTGATCGATTCATTTATGACAAGCTCACCTTCAAGTACGCTGTCCAGCATGTCCTGCACGGCCCAGCCCAACTCACCCAATACGTTGGCCCCGACTGCCCGCCCATTACCCTTAAAAGTATGGAAGTGTCGGCGCATTTCACGCAGCGTTTCGTTACCCTCAGGCTGTTCCAGCCATGTGGGCAGAAGGTGCTTTAACTTCTCAACAATTTCTTCGGACTCCTCCATGAATACCTCACGGAACTCCGGTGAAATATCACCGTCTTCAATGTCGGCTTTCTTGCTGGATCGCCCATTCGGTACCCCTCGTACGGGTGAAATTGTCGCAGGCGCGGGCATTTCAATCAGTTGCGCCGGGGCGTCGCTGCCCAGTCGGTCTATCCATTCGCCCAACTGCGCCGCTCGCTGTTCCGCAATAGCCATCATGTGAGAGGTATCATCAAGCGGATCAAGCAAGGAGCGCTGTAAATGCATCTCAATATGTGCGAATGCGTCGGCAAAACAGCGGAAAGCTTCGTCTTCGCGTACTTGCCCCTCTTGTGCAGCCGCAAAAAGCCAGAGGCGGCACTGCTCCATGACTTCGCCTTCTCTGACCATTCCCGAAAATGCCAGGGCCCCGGAAATCTCCTCAAGTATTAACACCGAGTCCTGCAGAGCATCTTGTTCAGAAAGAGCTTCGATCTGCTCAAAAAACTGTTCGGCAAGGGAATACAGACGCCCAATGTCCGCATGACCACTGTCTGCATCGCGAATAACATCGCGCAGCTCCTCATGATCCTGGTCTGACTTATTAAGAAAGCGTTGCAGGGCGGTAGTTAACGCCAATACACCCTGTGCATCTGCCGGCTTTTCTGCCAGGGCATTGCGCAGAGACTTGATTCGCAAAATTTGGTGTAACTGATTTTCGACCAGACCCATTTGACGGAACGTAGCGCTGGCCACGCTTTCTCGCAGTTCAATCTGTTCGCCGGAACAGGCGCTGCTAAGCCCATGCTTGAGCATGTGCTCGAGATCACGCATGACTGATACAACGCCTTCTGTGAGCTCACTAGTAGTAGCTGGCAAGCGTTCCAACGCAGCCCGGGAATTATCGGCGTAAAATCGACGTAAGTGCTCCTGCACTTTATTCAGCGCGTCAGCCTGTTCTAACTGCCCCGCCGCCAAAAGCCGATACTGGGCTGCCTCTATGGCATCCAGAGGCGTAGTGTCTCGCGCGTTCTTTTCAAATCTTGCGATGTCGAATAGATCGTTCCCATGCAGAAACTCAACTACCCCACTCAATTGATCGAAAGCACCGCGAAGTGCAATTTCAATCGCGTCGTTGTGAACAAGGCCGCGATTCGCTTCTTCTAGCGTTCCACTATCGAGTCCGAATGTTTTTCGCACGGCGGTGATATGTACAGGGCTGGCCTCACACGCGGCCGCGTAATAGAGCATCTGCAGCAGATAGCTGTCGTAATCAATCGACTGATCGACAGCAGACCCATTTTCCCGTGCATACTTAATCGAGAAAGCACCCGCTTTGAATATCTGCGCGATGCATTCATCTGGCGTAATCAAGCCACCAGCCATACCTTCGCAGAGGCCGACCATGGCAAACCAGAAGCGCTCAGTCGGTTTGCCCACGAACAGCAATTGCATTTTTCGAGCAATACGCGCAACCGTTTTCATACTCTGCGCAACGTCGCGGCGCTTCAGTCCCTGCTTGGCCATTTCCAGGTAGGGGGCAAGCATGATGTTGGCGCGACTGATGATTTCATCATCTTGCGTAGGTATTGCGTCATTGGAAATGCCGGTTGCCGGATCGACCTCCATGTGAAAGAAGAATGCGGGGGGCTTTGGTTTTTCGCCAATCCAGCGACGCATGTCATTTACATACCGCTCCAGACCACGTCCCGAGTCCAGTCGCTCATTCTCAGTGTGCTCAAGATACGCAGGAACAAGTTTCAAGCCCTGCATTACACCGCCCAGTGCGAGTTTTGCTCGCTCCGGAGCCAGCTTGTCTTTGTACAGGTAGTTGAGACTGCGCTCCATCTCCAGCGTCAACAGCTCTGCCTTGCGCATCCCCAGCGCTTTGAGAGTTGATGTAATCTGGTGAACCGACCACATACAACGCAACAAGGCTTGCTTGCGTGTCTGATCATTCCCGTATTCAACCAGCGCCTCTTCAGCGGTATCCGCCTGATCTTTCATCAGGCCAATCACCCACTTCAGGGATACGATATCCGGCTTTTTATTCACGCCCTCAGCCTCCAGTTTTCTTGTAGGCGCACACGCCGGGCCACTGCAGCCGCTCAACATGTGGGTTTGTCCATGATGCGTCTTCGCCTGCACCCAGCAATAGCAGACCGCCAGTGCGGATGCGATCGACCAGCTGGTCGACAATCCAGTGCTGCTTTTCGCGGGCGAAGTAGATCAATACGTTCTGGCAAGAAATGACGTTAAAGTCTGAGAATGGCGCACTGTCCACGTGCAAAAGGTTGCTGTGGAAAAAGTTGGTACGACTGCGGATATCTTCTACTACTTTCCAACGACCACCCAACTTCGGATCAAGATAACGCCCGCGATAGCGCTCTGGAATACTCGCCGTCGCCGCCTCCTGATATACCGCCTCTCTGCCCTGCAGAACCGCGCGAAAGCTGATATCGCTGCCAATACCATGCCACTCTAGCCAGGGACTTCCTTGTGATATGACAGACTCTGCCACCATTGCCATTGAGTAGAGTTCCTGCCCAGTGGAACAACCCGCACTCCAGAATGAAAACTCTCCAGTAGCGGGAGACTCATCCAGCAATTCCTCCAGGTAGTGCTCCATGCAAGCAAAGGCCTCCACTTGCCGAAAAAATCGAGTTTCTTTGATCGTCAATAGATCAGTGAGTGCCAACCATTCCGCTCTAGCACTGATGCTCTCGTCAAACAGTGCTATATAAGATGCCACATCGAGAAGACCCAAAGAGTCCATACGTTGAGCCACATAGCCTCCGATAACACCTGGGGTGCTATCGATGGTGATACCCGCGCGACTATGAAGCTCACTCCTTAGCTTACTCAGCTGTGAGTCCGCAATTTCGGGCGCTCGGCGTGGGAGGGCGAGATTCATACAGAAGCCCGGTTTCCAGTTGTTTCTTCGAGGTCCAGCATCTCTTTTTCATTGTAGACCCGGGTAGCAACCGATTGCTTAAGATCCTCAATAGCAGCGAGCGTGACTTCTTTCTCACCTGGCTCCTCAATCTTGAACTGACTGAGACTTTCGGCCACTTCACGTATCGAGGTTTTCAGGCTTTTCACGCCGATCTGGGTAGATTCGCTGTACTCGCTAATATCCAGATTGCGTTCTCGAATCTGATCCATGGAAGAATTCATATGCCTGGCGGTGTCAGCTGATTGGGCCGCTGCATCGTCCACCGAGTTAATGATTGAAGAAATAGCAGAAGAACCGGCGTTGATTTCCTCCAGGGAGGATTCGAGACGATCGATATACTTAAGAATCGTGACAACCGTGCCTACCGTGGTCTCCATACTGGAGAGGTTATCGGCGGACAAATTCTGCAGCATGCGCACTTCAGAGATAATCTTGCGACCCTCTTCCTCAGCTTCACGCAGCAGGTCGCCAATCGCTTCGGCAATACCCAGGAAAGGACGCCCGTGCTCTCCGGCCTTCTCCGCCTCAATACGGGTGTTGATCGCAACAACCGAGATCTTCGTATTCAGCGCCTGAATATATTCGGCCGCCGCAGTTACTGACTGAATCAACTCACCCTGGCGTTTAGCAGACTTGGATGTTTCCTGCACTGCTTCGCGCACATCGGCAGACGCCTGAGACATATCCTTAGTCAGTTCGTAGCCCTGAGCAACTCGCTGGCGGTTGCGCTCTGACGCTTGCGCCGCTTCAGCAGTAGACGCCTTGATCTCTTCACTAGTGCGCACCATTTCGGTGGTGGCCGTTGTAGATTCGACGACCGAGCGGGTCAATTCTCTGCCCTTCTCAACCTGTCCCTCAGCCGATACACCGATCTTGGTAATACCTGCGATAGAGACTTCAAAAGGTATCTTGATATCACGGATCAGCTCACGCTGACGCTCAGTGGATGCGTTAATTTCTCGGGCAATTTCACGCGTGACACTATTACCTTCGGGTACCTGTACGGTCAGATCACCCTCGGCAATACGAACCAACGCACCGTTAATCTCGGCCACACCCTCTTCGGTGTAAAGTACACGGCGACGCTGACTTCGGTAGAGTACGACTAACAGTCCAACCGCCAGCACACCCGGAGCGCCAAACAACGCCATCAACGTACCGCGGTCGTACAGCCGAGCTACTGTCATCTTTTCAATGGCTGGCAACAGCGCAGCAACCGCATCTACCAGGCCAACGGATTGGGACACTACAGCTTCACGCGCCAGAGCCGCTTCACGCAATTCCGGAGAGGCATTGGCAATCTGGTCGACTGATCTACTAATAACCGCAAACAGCTCGGCTCCTTTCTTCACCGATGCGATAGCGTCGCGGTCGGTCAGGCGATCCACATCCATAATGCGCGAACCCTTGTTCAGCGCATCAATTGTACGATTGAAATCAGCAGCATCTTTGCGAAATTCGTCTGCTGAAGCCTGGCTTTGTGCGCCACCTTTCAGCATCTTGTCGATATTGCGCGCGATTCGTTCAGTCAGCCACAAGGTCTTCTGGGCGGCAACGATAGTTTCTGCAGAAACAGACTCATCGCGCAGAATATCCACCACCGTGGCGAATTCGCCTTGCACAGGCTTGATATTCTTTTCCAACTCCTTGGATACTGAGTGCAGGTAAACAATACGAGGTCCGGCGTTCACAAGTGTGCGCACCGAATCCACCATAGGACTCCAAAGCTCCTTGATAACTGCAACTTCTTCGCCAATACCCACAGACTCCATCTGGCCCAGCTCTACCGTGAAGCTACCAAGACTGTCTTTGAGCTGAGCAAAGGTCTCCTCCTTACCCAGCTCAGTCTCTCTAGTATGGGCAGAGACCTGCTGTGAAAGAATGCGGAGCTTGTCAGCGCCAAAACGATATTCGCCTTCCTGACCGGCCTCCTCCTGAATCATGTAGAAGGTATAAACCACCCCACCAAGACAGGCCACAATGCCCAGGGTCATCAATATCACCCAGAAGCTGGCCGCTTTGCTCTGCAACATCTTACTCATTGTCCTTACCCCTGCTTGAAGAAGCTTTTGTAGCGGAAGCGTTAGATAATTCTTCATCCGCAATTAGTCTACCTATGTCCAGTACCGCGCGAAATTCACCGCGATATTCAAATCCGCCCAATGCGAATGGCACAAAATCCGGATCCACCGGATGATCCAGAATTCGATCCTCTATAGGAAAGCGCAGATCGCGTTGCACATCGCTAAGTGTTAAACCAAAGTGCATTCCTGGCCGATCAATCACCATGCAGTAGTCACGCACGCGGCCCGTGTAGGGCCTTTTTCGAAATAGCACATCACCGCAGAAAATCGGTAGCAGCGCACCTCGATGTGCCGCTACACCCATTACCCAGGCCTTGGTTCCCGGTATTGTTGTAGTCTGAGGCGTCTCTATAATCTCGTCGAGTTCACCAGAGGCGACCAGCAATGGCACGCCAGCGATACCAAGTGAAGTGCCCACCCAGCGCATCCTTTCTTCTTCAAGTGCAGGCGGCACCACACTGTCGTATGCGTGCAGGCGTTCTATCAATTCAAGAGCCTGTAGTGCAGATATACCCATAATCAGGCAGCTGCTAATGAGTTTGTGTGGTTGTATATCAGTTCACGCAGCACATTTTCTGGCGGAATTTTCGTGACGTGCGCGGTAGCACCGCGTGCCTGACCTTTAGCAATATCAAAAATGCCATCCGATGACGAAAGCATCACCACAGGGGTATTCCTTGTATCTTCCGCATTGCGAATTAGAGTGCATGTCTGGTAGCCGTCCAGCTCAGGCATAGTAATGTCGAGAAAAATCAGATCGGGTTTAAAGCGGCGCAGCATACCCAGCGCCTTATAGCCATCCTCAGCGCACTCTACTTCACAGCCCATGCTGCGCAGTGTGTGTGTCATCATCATACGAATTGTTTTGGCGTCATCGACAACCGCGATTTTCACGCCGCTGATATCCAGGTCTTCAATTGAGTTACTCATGTTCGCCCTCGCATTTTGCAGTTGGTCACGCAAGATGTGCGCTCTTACTTATGCCTTTACAGTATTTCCACGGCCGCACTGTGCGGCAACAAAAAACTGGAGATTTCTACAGAAAGTCGTTTTTCAAGTGTGACCCAGTTCCGCATAGCATTTGAAAAGTTCGCTTACAGGACTGTTTTTAAAGGCTTTTTCGCAAGAGTATGAAAAATTACCAAGAGCGGGCTAAAGAAGGGAGAAAAACTTGACTGAGGTTAAACGGGGGTTTCAGGTAGCATTTTCAGCGACGGAAGCTGCTGTGGCCACGTCTCAAATGAAAGCCATTTTTGCTGAGCAATCGCAGTAGTGAGAGTGCGAAAAATGAGCAGCGCGCAGGATGTCTGGCTGCAAAGACTAGCAAACTCGGTTTCCCGACTACTTACTGTCCAGGAAACATATAACTCTTGAACGGCTCCAAGTGTCCCGCCTGGAAGTCGCGTAATTCGTAGATATTGAATTTGTGCATCAACGTCAGGCAACGCTGAAAGACCTGGTCTGCCTCGTAGGCTGACGGCGGGATTCCATACTCGTCAGTGATCTGCGCAAATATCGTCGAGGCAATTTCACGGCGAGTCTGGTCTTCTCGATACATAGCCTGGTTTACTGGCGAGGATACGATGGGAGATCCGTAGATCAGAAACGCCTCCCAACGCCGCACATCCTGCCCTTCACCCAACTGTGCCACCAAAAAACGGACCATGTTGTGTAAATCTATACGCGGAGGAAGCCCATCTTTTTGCAGCCACTTGCGTAGTTCGTTTTCCTTCCAGGAAGGATTGATTGCCAAAATACTAATCACTCTGCCTTCAGTCTGGGGAGGTGCGGCACCCGCCAGATCCCAAAGCATGTTTAGCCGGGCGGAGAATCCCAGGCTCACCGGTAGCTTTTGTTGGGCCTGTTGTTCATATTCCCGACCGTAGTCTTCAACCGTCTTGTGCCCGGCAGTGTTGCCTGTTCGCGGACGCGGGGCATCCACTCCATCATCCCTTTGCTGTGACATACTATGAGTCTCCTCGGGTATTATCAGGACCGTGACCAGTACTATGGCCGTGCGCTGCCAACTCACGCAACCGCTTGTTGTACGTGGGCGTAGAGACACCCATCATTGCCGACCGTCTCGCCGCAGTTAAATGAGCTGCCTGATCGCTGACATGGGCCATGAGTTTATCCTGCATCAAAACAAGGGGCGACTGCTCCGGCTGTGGCAGCTCCCTGATCCACTCTCGCAGCAAGCGCCTGGGGGTTTGCCATAATGAGCTCGAGTTTCGCTCCTCTTCTCTGCCAGATATCTTTGGTTGCCAACGACTGATGTTGCGCGCTCGAGTGTCGAGAAAGGATGCTGTGCGTGATACATCCCCGCGATATCGATCCAGCGCGGCCAACACAAGATCATCTTCCAGCCACTGCCCCAGAGGCTTATCGAGCCCATGCTCAAGCAATGCATGCACAGCCTCGCCCAAAGCCAAGTCCAGGGCCTCAAGTGTCGAGGCGGTGTAGACCTCATCGCTAGCAGAGCCCTGTTGCGCGACAACCAGAAAGGGCTGCGCATCTTGTGCAGTATCAGAGCCTTCTGGATTGATGCCCTTGAACAGACCAAGGTCTACCGGCGTTAACCAGTCCTTCTCAGTTTTCTCCAGCGCATCACGCACGCACTGGCGCATCTCGCTGATGTTCCCCGGCCAGTCATAGTTGAGCATGGCGCGCTCTGCGTCCGGCGTGAAGCCCTTCATATCCCGGTCTCGTGCAGCGCCTTCTTGCAAAAGAACCTTGTGCGCCCAGCGCAGAACCGCCTGCTTTCGGTCCCGTATCGGAGGCACAGTGATGGGAAAGCCCGCAAAGGCACTGGCCAGCGCTTCAGTGAGCTGTCCATTGTGAATCAGCACTTCCAGTCGTTCCGGAAACAGCGCTACTAGTTTCATTGTGGGTAGATACTGCCTGGGCGTAACATCAGCCAGGATACGTGAGCTGATTTGCCGCGCGAGCCTAATTTGAGCATCGTGATGCATCAGATGCGGCGATTTGAATACCAGTGTCTTACCTTCGCCACGGGTAAGTTCGCGCCCAATTCCGGTATTGGCGGATTTACGACTGCGAAACTCGCGACAGTCTATGGGCAGAAATAGCTCCGGCGCCGCACCGCTCTCATCATGGATGATACGCGCCACATAGAGCTTGCCCGTACCTGCAGGGCCAATAATGGCGACCGGAATATCGAAGCGAGCAAGGAACAGAGCCTGATCAACCGCACCTTCCATGTTATCGACGACATAGCCATCAATATCCCGCTCAAGCGGCGCAATCGGAGGAGCCGTACGCAATGCCAACTGTTCCGAATATGGTTCTTTTGCCTG
>JBLFXU010000011.1:0-20128 GCA_047609575.1 Bacteroidia bacterium
GCAGCTCAGCTGGATAGAGTGCCGTCCTCCAGAGGCGAACGGACAAAGCGGGAAATGATAACTATTTAAGATTATTGGGTAGTTAGTTGGGTAGAAACTAGTGGAGTATGAGTCTCCACATAGCCTACCGAATAAACAGTTTATGCGCCTGTAGCTCAGCCGGATAGAGTAGTGGCTTCCGAAGCCATTGGTCGCAGGTTCGAATCCTGCCAGGCGCGCCAAAATTCTTCGGTGCTTACCGGTCACATAGGAAATACGTCATTCTGAAGCCCTGCCCTCCGAAGGCAGAGGTCGCAGATTCGAATTCTGCCGGGCCGGCCCAATCAAAGAATCGATGTATCACTTGCAGAAGCAGCGTGCGAGTAGACTTCGCGCATTAGCCTGCTGGCATGGAGTGGTGCAAGCTAATGTGATGCCTGATGAATCGAGAACTTAAGCTACCAGTTCCGACATCGGCCTCCTACGGCACCGTGATCGTGATCGTGAAAATAGCTACGCTACGCCAGCCCGCTCTTCTAACCAAAGTATTTTTTTGTAGTCGAAGTCGTTCGCAAGGGTAGGCTTGATCACCGCGAAGAAGGGCGACAGGTCGAAATCACGCGGCGTAAAATGACTGTAATGCCGCGACTCAAGCATGGTGGTATCACAATCAGTCAACAAATCACCATCACATTGCTTCACTTCACGCGGCAGAATTGGATACTTAACCGACATGAACGCCTGCGCGATCATGGTCGAACAGATCGCCTTGGTCGGCTCACCACTGCCCAGTGAAATTAGATTGCGCCGATAACTGGGTGGCATAGGAGGCGTTGGAACGAGATAACGCATGAGGTCGATTACATTCCTGACATCATACTGGTGGCCCAGTTGGCCCAACACATAATTGACAACGGAATCCGTATCTTCATCTGTCAAATTGCACGGACGGCAAATGCGCAGGTTATAACCCACGTACTTTCCAATCGGCACACGCACTACCCCATTGACAAGATCAGCCTCAACCAGAGTGCCGTCTCCAACACAAATGGCAACATGCGACCAGGTTGATTGAGTCAGGTATTTGATTGCTGTACTGATCCTGCTGTTACCTTCAACCAGAAGAAGGTCACCGGGCTTCAGGTGGGTTACCAGCTGCACTTGATTGATCAGCGAAAAGCGGTCGTATTGCGCACTTGGTTTTGAGAGGTAGCGCGCCAGACTTGATCCGAGTCGCTGAAAAATAACGCTCATAGGATTCTTCATACCAATACAAAGTCGCCGGATTGCAATTAGTGAGAGGGACAGTTTACCTTATTCAAAAAATGCGCTCTTATCCATTCAATCCAATGCTGTCGCCAGCAGGATTTTCACCAGGAAGAATGAAGCAGGGCCTAAGCCACTAAATTGGGTAAACTGTCCCCCAGCCTCCCGGTTTTTTGCAACCGGAAGGAGGCGAAAGCGGAGATGGGATTCGGATAAAACCTGATTTCATGGCTCGGTTAAACGCAACCGCGTCTACGCTGGTTAGGTAGAGTTTATGGGGTCCTAAGGCCAGCAATGTAGAGGCGGTTGTAGAGTCACTGAAGCTATCGCGGCGCAGTCAACGACTAACCCGGAACTTCCTGTTGCGTTGTGCTGTTGAACTGAGCAGGTTCGCTGAAAGATTTTTGCACGGACACCTGCGACTCCAGTTCACCAACAAGACACAAATCAACACTAGTCGCTCTCGTCGCTCCTCTCTAGTCCAATCTTCATTACCTGACTCACCACAGACATTAACGCCGCAGTGGTAATGCCCACCATCAATATGCCGTTTATGGATTCGAGTGGGCCGAGCAGGCGATACTTCTCGCTCATCACAATATCACCATAGCCCAACGTGGCGAAGTTAACGGCGGAATGGTAGTACGCAGTAGCAAAGTCTGAAAATTCACCCAGAAAAATAAATACAACCGCCCAAACGGCCACCTGCAACAGATTGCCGATAACCAGCAGCATTACCACACTACAGAGAATACGGTAGGTCGCCCAGGGGCCATCTCCAAGATGCTCTTCCTCGGAGGCGTAGTACCGAATGGCCATTTTTAGCAGGAGCGCCTGCACCAATAGGCACGCAGTAAGTGCAAAAAAACCGATCAAAATATTCATCAGCAGCATACTCAACCTCAGTTCTCGACGACCATGATTCTGGTCTGGCCACCCGCTCGCCTGCGCAAAAAATCCAACAAAGACATTGCAGCCCAGGCATAGAGGGCAACACCCACAAATAAAGCAAAGCGCACGGCAAAAGCTACGTATACATCATTGCCATTAGCGCTGTCTGCTACTGCCGGCCCCACCAGAATCAATAGTGTCACGCCAACATTCAGCCAGAACGAAGGTGGGTAGCGTGTTTTTGACACGCCATACAACTTGGCAGAAATGTAGAGACCAAACAGCAGCATCCAGAGAAAGAACATCCATAGGCTCGGGTTGACCTTCAATCCGAGCCAGAAAAGTATGGCAAGACAGCCCGCAAGAAATGTTGAAACTACCGTTTCCCTACCCAACATTCTCGCATTAGCCACGGAGTCCTGTTGCCCAATAGCCGCTGACTTCAATATCAGTGGCATATACATCATGGGATTAATCAATGCGACCAAGTAGGGAGGAAAGACAATTAGGGTGGCCCGCAATGCACGCCAGTTAAGTTCATCACTGTTAGGCGGCTCCACCACTGGCGGTTCTGGAGAGATGCCATCATCCGGGAAAATCGCATGAACAATGTGCTGGCAAACAACAGCCACCACGATGGCCAGTAACAGTGCACCTACTACCGCCAATGCCAGCTCAAAGCTGGCGGTACCCGCTGCCGTAATCATGGTAAGACCTACGGTTAGCAGTGTGGCCGCCATGTTCTGCCCTTTATTGGCCACGATGTAGTTAGCCAGGTATAAGCCAAGGGCAATGAGCGCAAGACCAACGGCGGGGTACTCCCCAAGCACCGGCGTCAACAGAAGGCCAGCACCACAAGTCACCAACACAAGCAGTAGTAAACCAACAAAGCTCTTTGCCTGAAGTGCAGGCCCAGGTGCCGCACAGATCATGAAGGTAAACAGAGGCACCATATACGGCAATGGCCGATTCATCACATACGCAATCGCCAACGCCAACGCAGTCGCTAATGCGACCCGAAGCACGCGCCGGGCCGGGAGAGGAATAGGGTTGGCTAAGCCAGGAACCGACATGTCACCATGCGCTCCGGTTTGCAAACACTTGGAGGATCAATAGGCATAGGAGAAAAAGCTCATCACCCTGATGTACGCCTTGCCAATCAGTTTGAGAATGCCGTGCCCTTCCGAGTAAGCCATTACCGCAGCTTGCCCCCCAATCCGAATCTGTTGGCGTAGCGCTTTTGAGTCTGCTGGGCTGAATTCAACCACAACAGGAAAACGTTGCGATTGACGCAACCAGTCGCGATTGTTTGAGATGGTTGGCAACGTTCCAGCTGGGGCAGCCTGCTTGGCACTGATACCAAGACCAATGCTACGCACTCTTCCCGGAAAGACCTGACCCGGCAACGCATCAAAAAGGATTTCTACCGGGCTGCCAATATCAAGATTGCCTAGGTTGTTCTCCGTAAACTCCGCGGCCACCCAAACATCATGCATGGAAATCAGTGTGAGTACCGGGCTGCCGGTACCCGCATACTGGCCCACATCCGTGCGCAAATCGGTAATGGTGCCGGGCAGGGATGATATGACCGTGGTATTGGCCAGATCCAACTCCGCCTTGGCTACGGCCGCCAGCGCAGTCTTCAATATGGCATTGTCTGACTCGTCCTGCCCGCCCATTTGCTCGATGGCTTGCTGTATACCCGCCGCCGCCGAGGCGACACCAGCCTGAGCCTGCTCATAAGAGGCTCTGGACACCTCTACCCTGCGCACCGATATTGAGCCAGAATCTTCCTCACGCAAATTTTTCAGGCGGGTATAGTCCTTCTTCGCCTTCACCTCATTGGCCTGGGCAGCTGCCAGGTTCGCGCGGGCCGCATCAACAACAGAACTCCCGGCATCTACCTGGCGGCGCGCTGTCTCGAGATCTGAACGGGCTTTCGACAACGCGATCTCATACTGCGAGGGATCAATCTGGAAAAGTTTTTGGCCTTGTTCGACCCGCGTATTGTTCGTGACCCAAACCTCAGTAACCAGGCCCGCAACCTTGGGGGCTACACCCACAATGTACCCTTCTATGCGAGCCTGGGTTGTATAGGGCGTAAATCGATCGGCGAGCAAGTACCAAACCAGGCTAAGGGCTATGAAGCCAATAATTCCAAGGCGCGCTTTGCTCACAGCTGTTTGTGCCTCTTTCATTTCATCGCCTTTACCAGAGCCATCTGCAGCCTGCTCATTAGCCGACGTTGATGCGACATCGTTTGTATTCCCGGTGCCCTGCCCGGCGCTATTGTCCGCGTCTTTGGAATCACTCATCGGCTGTACTCTCTTGGCTCGCGGGATAGTTCCCCACCGCTTCGGCATCTATTGGCGCACTGATCAGGTCACCCCAGTCACTGCGTGACTCCATTGTTTCGCGAGTTGCCTGGGGTATGAGGCCCTGCTTTTGCGCTGGCAACCAACCACCACCAAGGGCGGCATAGAAACTGATGACCGCATTGATATGATTACTGTCGTTGATCACCTCGTTCTGCACAGTACTGGCCACGGTACGTTGCGCATCCAATACACTCTGGAAACTCTCATACCCTTCGCGATAGCGGGTATTGGCCAGCTCCAATGAGCGATAGGCGGCCACCGTGGAGTCATGCTGCGGCAATTTGCGCTCATTTGTTTTCACAATACCGATAGCGGCATCGTCCAGCTCCTTTGCCGCTTTGAGCAGTGTGTCTTGAAACCCTTCTATTGCCTGCTGCAGTCGCGCATCCTGCACCCGTACGTTGTTCTTAATCCGACCATAGTTGAAAAGGTTCCACTTGAAAGCCGGGCCTATGCCCAGCACAAGAGACTCAGGCGCACCGTTTATAGAATTACCAGACCAGGCCAAATTGCCCAACAGCGATATGGAAGGGTATAGATCGGCCTGAGCAAAACCCACTTGAGCAGACTGGATAGCAACCTTGGCTGCGGCGGAGCGAATATCGGGTCGACGCATCAATATTTCTGCTGGCAGCCCCTGCAGCTCCACGGGATCGAGCACCGGTAAGGGCTTTAACTTGTGATCAAGCTCAGGCAAATTGCCCGGCGCACGCGCAAGCAAAACACCCAGTGCATTGCGCAGTTGCACCTGAGTAATTTGAAGGCTGGGGATATTGGCCAGCGTTGACAGGTATTGCGTTTTTGCGCGCTGCAAATCCAGTTCTGCTTTCTGGCCCTTTTCATATAACAGTTTAGTGATCTCAAAACTGCGCTTTTGTATGGCTGCATTCTTTTCTGCGATGTCAATTCGCAGCCCAATGGTACGATACGAGTAATACAGATTGGCAACTTGCGAGGTCAGCAGCACCTGGACATTTTGCTGGTCAAATACAGACGACGCGAAGGCGGCATCGGCCGATTCGATACTGCGCTGGAATCGGCCCCAGAAATCCAGCTCCCACCCAACAGTCAAACCCGATTGATAATCTCTAAAGACATCGTCCGGCCCGCCAGATTGCCTGCTATCTATATAGGTGAAGTTCCCATTTGCCTGTTGTAGCTGCGGGTAGCGCAGGCCTGTAGCAATCCCCAACGCGGCTCGACTCTCAAGAATACGCAGACCGGCGATTCGCAAAGAGGAATTATTGACTTTGGCCAGCGCAATAAGCTGATCCAGAGTTGGGTCGTTAAACAGTCCCCACCAGGAACGAAGGTCAGGTTGCCCTGCATCATCGTCTACAGGCGCTACCACCCGCCCGTAGAGATCAGTTTCCCACGCTTGCAACCACTCTACATCTGGCGCCTCATAATCGGGGCCCAGTGTGGTGCATCCGGCGAGGGCCAGAGTGAATGCGCAACAACATAGTGTTTTCTTAAGGGCTTCAATCAACTTCAGGCGACCAGTCGTGATCAACCCAACCCATGAATATCTTATAGCCCAGAGCCAGTAAGGTTGCGCCCAGGAATAGGCCGATAAACCCACTAACCGCCATACCACCCAAGGCACCGATTAGAATCACTGGCATCGGCGCATCCACGCCCCGACCCAGAAGAATGGGCTTAAGAACACCATCTGAGAACCCGGCAACAATGAAGTAGATTGTGAATCCAACATTGAAGACGGTCGATGCGTCACCAGACCACAAGTAAGAAATCACTGTAATCGACAGTATCAAGGCCGGCAACTGCAATATCCCCAGCATCAGTACGATCAATGCCAAAGCACCCGCAGCGGGGATACCCGCAAGAATGAAACCAATGCCGAACAAGAACGCCTGGATAAACGCCACGCCTAAAACCCCGCTAGCCACTGAACGCACCGTTCCCACGGAAAGATCTTGTAGGTCGGGCCCGTTGTCGGTGCCGGCAATTCGTGAGAAAACGCGCCGCATGGCATTAGTGCCAGATTCACCCCAGGCCATCATGATTCCCGCTACAATCAATGCGGCTATGAACAGACCCACGGTAGAGAACGCGCCTTTGGCCGCAGTCAATCCCTTCTTGCTAAGATCCTGTATCTGCTCTTTGTAGTCTTCAACAAACTGGCTCGAATTCTCGGAGGCCTCGCTCCACAGCCCATACACCTTTTCACCCACTATCGGCCACTCGGCGACCTTGGCTGAGGGTGGCTCCAGCTTTAGCTCATTATTGTTGAGCTTGGTTTGTATTTCCTGAGCATGATCGACCACTGAACTTGCGAGCAGCACCATAGGCACAATAAGCACTGCACAGCCGATCAGCGAGATTACGGTGGCGGCTCTGCCCTGCTTGCCGCCCAATCTTGCGGCCAGTTTCTGGTGCATAGGATAGAGCATGACCGCCAGAATAATGCCCCACAGCATCAATGTCATAAACGGGGAAACAACCTTAAAGCACAAATAGGCCAAAAGGCCCAGTAAGGCGATGCGCACTGCCACCTCTACCACTCTAGCGGCTGCTTGTTCGGACTCTCTATTATCTGCTGAATTCACGATTTGGTTCCTGCTGGCTGATTAGTGGACAAAGCGTTTTACTGCGGCACTACTGTAACAAAGACACAGTGGCCCTGCCTACATGCGCGGCCAGTCTTCCCGCATCAAGTTTAGACTCGCAGATCCATCTGAAGCGCTGACTTAAAAGGCCAGTGGTGGTGACGCACACAAGCGCTGATAGCCTTGCTGTCTATGCCTATACATAGGCCGACCCACTGCAAAGCCACTTTGCGAAGCAAACAGGCTGTGAGCAAAGAATGCGTCATACCCGCACTCGCCTTGATATAAACCGGCGCAGGCGTGAGCAAGACGAGCGGGATACCAACATGCTAGATTGCCCTCCATGTTAGACCCCTTGATTATCCTATTTGCGCTGGGCTTCGGCCTGGTTGCCCGCTTGGTCGGCCTGCCTCCACTGGTGGGCTATCTGGCCGCCGGCTTCGCCCTACAGGAAGTCAACCTGGGGGCCGGACCGCTTTTGCGAACGCTGGGAGACATCGGGGTAACACTGCTGCTTTTTACCATAGGCCTGAAATTAAAGCCGATAGATTTACTCAAGCCAAAAGTGTGGGGTACTACCGTTATCCACATGGCCTGCATGCAGCTGATATTTCTGCTCATACTGCTGGCAGCCAGTAGGCTGATGCCAAGCCTTGGCCTGGACCTCACGGCCAGCCTCGTCATCGCTTTTGCCCTCACGTTCTCCAGCACCGTGTTCGTTATCCAGGTTATGCAGGCCAAAGGTGAAATGTCTTCCGCCCACGCCAACCAGGCCATTGGCATTCTGATCATCCAGGATCTTGCCGCCGTTATTTTCATGGCCAGCTCACAGGGAAAAATGCCCCATCCAGAAGCGCTTTTGTTGCTCGCACTGTGGCCCATGCGCTCCGTCATTCTGCGCGTAATGTCCCAGGCCGGACATGGGGAGTTATTTACACTGTGTGGATTTGCCCTCGCCCTGGGCGGTGCGCAACTGTTCGAACAGGTTGGCATCAAGGCTGACCTTGGCGCACTGGTGATTGGCGCAGTGCTGTCCGGGCATCAGAAAAGTAAGGAGCTGGCGCGCAACATGCTCCAGTTCAAGGACCTGTTTTTGGTATGTTTCTTCCTACTCATTGGACTGCAGGGATGGCCTACCAGCAGCGGGATTGTTATTGCGGTCTTATTGGGCGCCACCGCACTGATTAAGCCGCTGCTGTACTTCCCCCTCATGACCAAGCTGCATACACCGCCACGCACTGCGCTGCTAGCTTCGTCCGTGCTGGGTAGTTTCAGTGAGTTTGGACTAGTGGTGATCGCAGTAGCAGCCAGTGTTAACTGGGTGGATCCTCAGTGGAGTAGCATATTCTCCCTGGTCATCGCCACCAGCTTCCTGCTCGCCACTCCGCTCAGCAATAACGCCCATACCTGGTACTCCCGCTACCATGGTTTCTGGCTACGCTTTGAGTCTCCCAGGGTGCGCGGCGCAGTCCCCGATACTTCCGGGGCCACGGTTATGGTGCTGGGTATGGGCAAACTCGGAACAGGCGCATACGACACACTTGCACAGGAATATGGAGAAGAAGTTCTCGGCGTGGACCTGAACGAACGCAAGCGTTCGATGCACATAAGACATCACCGCAGGGTGGTGATCGCGGACGCCAGTAACCCGGATTTCTGGCACAGGGTGGAATTGGACAAGGTAAAGCTGATACTGCTTGTTCTAACCCAACATCAGGAAAATATGCTGGTGGGTCAACTCCTGCGAGAACACGGATACACCGGTGAAGTATCTGTAGTGGTACGCTTTAAAGAAGAAGCAAAAGAACTGGAGGCGCATGGCTTTTCCGCCTTCAATCTATATGCCCAGGCGGGTGCAGGATTTGCCGGCCATGCGCTGGAGCAGATTGCGCCGGGCGTAAAAAAGACCATCAACGACGCTTAACCAGTGCCAGCTTGTTTGGATTGCGCAGCGTATAAATCCAGCTAATCTGCCCCGTACTATTCAATCGCAGCGTCAGTATCATATCGCCCTGCGTACCTTCAAGTAGCACGATCGCCGGGCGACCGTTAACCATGGCAAGCTTAGGCAGAAGTGCGCCTGCGGCCGCCTCCCTAGCTGCCTTGCTGGCAATATGTGTCATTACCTGCGCGACCTTCTCTCGGCCGTTTAGTGGGATTAACGCAGCGCGCACTACACCGCCGCCATCTGAAACCGCCACAACATCTGGCGCCAGTAGACTCAGTACTGTTTGTTTATCCCCTGCTGAGGTCGCCAGCACAAACTTCAGCACGGCCTCTTCGAGGCGCATACTGGTAACCGCGCAAGCACAGTCCTCTTCTTTTACTCGACGCCCGGCTCGGCGTACCAATTGCCTGCATGCGTCTTCTTTGCGCCCAAGGATACGTGCAATATCCGCATAGTCTGTGTCGAATACCTGGCGTAACAAAAGAGCGGCCTGCTCCTCTTCATTCAGTCTTTCCAGCGTATACAGCAGGGCCAACTCGCAACTACGCGCCAGTTCCAACAGCGCAGCGGGCCCCTCGTCTCTTTCTAGAATTGGTTCGGGCAACCAGGTCCCGGTATAAGATTCCCGGCGCTACCGCTGGAACTGCAGCGTCGCGTCAGCTTCGTTCACAGAATCGCAGTCGTCGTTGCTGCACCGTCTGCAAGTGCAAGACGCTGCTGATCTACCACAATCTCCTTCTCGCGTCGCAGCCAACCGAACCACCTGCGCGATACTGGCTGACCAGCGGCAACAGCATCAAACAAATCGCGCCACCGCTTGAAACGCTAGCGACTTCTTGCAGGTAGGCGCTATCGTAGTTATAGCGTATTCGCATCACAGCCACCATGCGATTAATCAGAAACTTGAGCATGTGCCACCCCCCGCCGTTGCCGCAGTAACAGCACCGCTGCAATCAATGCCGCCCAGGCAGGGAATTGAATCCCTGTCAGGTTCACAAAGGCCACCAGGTCGACCGGCAACCCACGAGCCAGCCACATCTGCAGGTGAAACAGAGCGTGAAAGCATGGCCAGGTAAAGCCTGCTACACACAGCAGGTAGTCCTGCCTGTGCCACCCTAGCGCCGCAATCAGGCCACTGGCGGCATAGCTCAGGCCCGCATCGCGTATAAAGTGGATATTAAACGGACCCATCATTGAGACGCCCGGTACCGTATCGTAGAACCATTGTGGTGCCACTAAAACCACCAGACCGGTGAGAACATTACCCACCGCGAGTGCTATGAGAAGTAATCTGAACATCGTTCGTTCCTCTTTTTAAAACATCGTGACATACCTTTGACGAGATAGCCCCGCGCTTTGTAACTGCACCAGCGGATCTTTTCCAAAAAAAATCCACCACTGGCTTTACGCTGATGACTGAACAATAATCATGCCTAAAACCAGAAAATGGAAAATGCCATGAGCGCCGTTAGCCCCTCCGACAAAGACGCCTTTTTTACCGATGTAGAAGCCGCCGCCAAGAAGGCGATTTGGTGCGCACTGGCCACCGTAGCGGGCAACGAACCCCGCGTACGTATGGTGCACCCCACCTGGGAAGGCGACGTGCTGTGGATTGCTACAGGGCCGGAGACCGCCAAGGCCAGGGAGATCGGCCTGAATCCTGCCGTGGATGTCCAGTTCCAGGTAGCACCCGACAATTTCGTCCATTTGATGGTGCGCGGCACCGCAACCGTGCTCACTGATCAAAGCACCAGGGCGCGAATCTGGGATGTCATGGACTACGACCTCGCCCAATTCTGGCCCGACGGTGCTGGCAGCAATGCCTATTGCGTGATTAAGATCGTACCAAGTCGCGTGGAATTGTCGGAAATGTTTGGCACGGTCAAAAAACGTGTGTGGAAGCCGTGAATAACGATGAGCTGAGAGCGCGGCTTGAAGCCACTGATTCACCCATCGATCAGACCCTGGGACTCGTGTTCAAGTCTGTAGCTCACGCCAGCGGAATCTGCACGCTGGAATTTACCATCGGACGGGGGTTCACCAACCCGATGGGGGTGGTGTTCGGTGGCATTCAGACGTCTATGCTGGATGCCGCACTATCTCTGGCAGGCACGATTAAATCGGGCCTGATCCAAGGCATGGTGAGCCTGGAGATTAAAACGCGCTATTTGAAAGCTGCGCCGCCTGGAGTCTTTCGCGCTGAGGGTAGAACCATCAGCCTGGGCAAGCGGGTAGCGTTTTTGGCAAGTGAATTTTTTGGTCCGGATGGGGAGCTGGTTGCCAGAGCCTCGGGCACTGCGTTTCCGATGCCCTTTCCCGAGAGTTAACTTACTGAGCTTCCTGTAATAACAACGTCATTCCACGATTGCCTACAATACTGACACGAGTACCTGCTGCCAGAGTGCCTTCGCATTCCACCTGCCAGCGCGTGTCACTGATCATCAGTGCGTCGCTCTGGTCAATTTCTTGTTCGAGCACCAGCTCTGTGCCCACCATTTGCCCGGCACGATCATTCATCAGCGGACTATCGGTTTCCTCATTAAAGTTCTTGAAGTACTTTTTGTAAGCCAACGTAAGAATAACCGACAGACCACCAAAGAGACCCATCTGCCATTCCCATCCAATATCTGGCGTCAGGTAAGTGACAATCGATAACAATAGTGCGGACGTGGCGATACCAATCAAGAAGCCCGTTGTCGCTGTTACCTCCAGCACAAAAAGCGCTGCTGCAAGCACAAACCAGTGCCAGGGTTCTATCTGAGCAATCATGTCCATAGTCGATTACCTCAAGAAGTCTCTTTGGATTTGTCGCTGGCCTCGCGGATGATCTCACTGATACCACCCAGAGCGCCAATAAGACTACCCGCTTCCAGCGGAATCATCATAACCTTGTTGTTGTTGGAGGCGGCCAACTGACCCAGCGCTTCGGTGTACTTAATAGCAATAAAGTAATTAATGGCCTGACTGTTGCCCGCATCGATGGCCGCACTCACCACTTGCGTGGCACGCGCTTCTGCCTCGGCTAATCGCTCGCGGGCTTCGGCCTCGCGTTTTGCCGCTTCCAGTTGACCTTCGGCCTCTAGAATTTTCGCGCGCTTGTCACCTTCGGCAATCTGCACAGCCGCTTCGCGATGTCCCTCGGCTTCAAGAATCTGTGCGCGCTTGAGACGCTCGGCTTTCATCTGTCGCCCCATTGCCTCTACCAAATCCTGCGGCGGAGTAATGTCACGAATTTCAATCCGCGTCACCTTGATGCCCCAGGGATTGGTGGCCTCGTCCACTTTAAGCAGCAGCTCGGCGTTGATTACGTCGCGACGGGACAACATGTGGTCCAGCTCCATAGAGCCCAGCACAGCGCGAATATTCGTCATCACCAGGTTTTGCATTGCTAGCTCACGATCGTTTACTTCGTACGCCGCCTTTTCGGGTTGCTGCACCTGGAAGAAACACACCGCGTCTGTACGCACCATAGCGTTATCACTGGAAATGACTTCCTGGGGCGGGATATCCAGCAAGACTTCCATCATGTTGATCTTTTCACCGACCCTGTCGATATAGGGAACAATGATATTCAGCCCAGGCTTCAGTGTTTTTGTATAGCGCCCGAAACGCTCTACCGTCCAGTTGTAGCCCTGCGGCACAAGCTTTGCGCCAGCCAATACTGTGATGATTGCGAGCCCCAAAAATGCGAGTGCACCAATACCAAATCCGTCCATAACTCTCTTCTCCTCTTTCTTCGCTATTGTTTCGTTGCTTTTGCTTCTTTGATTTTCTCGCTTACCATAGCTTTACATGGTGACGAGTACTGATATTTCAAGCCTGCAGATCGCGGCTAACTCGCTACTGAGCCACCTCCAAGGGTCGTCCGCCAGGCCAAGCTCAGGCCGGGGGCGTAAGCAATACACCGATGTGGGGGCTGTCACCTTGCAGCAGCGCAGCGTTTTTTCCAGCCATGTAATAAGCAGACCTAACCGCCATCTTCCTAGCTCAGCAAGCAGCGGCTGCGCAGTAATCAGACAAACGTATCGTGATAGAAGTGGCCGTGGAAGCCAAAAGGCACATGGTGGTCGAGCGGGATCACAGCCAACTCTGCCTCCATGTCTTTTGCATCTACCAGAACAATCTCGCTTTTCCCACGGGCGTGGTTATAAACAATAGAAATGAGATAGCCCTCATCTTCGGCCGCATCCTGGCCGGCGGAAATAAAGTTCGCCTCGGAGGTAAACCGACCTTCGCCATAGTCGTGAACTTTCAGTTCGCCGGTCTCGTGATCAATTTTTTGGTAGGCATTAAATGCGTAGGGCGTACCGTTTTCAACAATGGTTGAAAGCCAGGTATAGCGGTTCTCAATGCCGGTGTAATCCCCATTCCAGACGGGGAACTCGCCGGCCATAGCACCGGGAATTGTATTTATATCTACCGTACCTTTTGACAGATTTAGGGTAAAACGCCGGTATTGGGACCCATTAGCAAGAAAATCAAAATCGTCGTCACGTTCTGTGGTGACATCTGACAGACCACCCATCACGTCCATATTGTCAATGCACAGAACGTCAATCGAAACCTCATCACCAGACTCGTGACCGTTGCCAACATGGAAGCCAAAAAATGTCGGCACCTCAAACTCACCAACTATTTTTGCCGTCTCCAGTTCAAGCACCACGATTTTGGTGTTTTCACTGGGGTCGAACTCAATCGCTTCCAGGATACTGCTCTTACCAAACAGGAAGCGGAACGGATGGCGCATAAACGCGGGGCAAAGCACAAACACTGCATGCTTATCTGTAATGACGAAGTCGTGGCACATGGAGTAGTCGCCAACGTACTGGGATGTATTGGCCAGCAGCTCTCCGGCAGCGCTGATGCGATAAAAATGCAGCTTGGGCTTGGGCACACCAAAGACACCGAAATTGTACAGTTCGCCAGTTCGCGGATCTAGCCTTGGATGAGCACTGAACGGCTGGGACGAATGCAGCCCCCCTTCATAGTCGTACTCGCCGATGGTCTCTAATGTTGCAGGATCAAGCTCGTAGGGTTTGCCTCCCTCCCACAGGGCTAACAATTTTTCGCCGTGTAAAATAACGCTGGTATTGGCAGCATTGCCTGGCCTGCGAAACATATTTTTCAACATACCACCGGGAATTTGCGTGCCAACACCGCGATAGAGAATGCGCTGCTCTGCTGATTCCCGAACAAACTTTTCGGTGCGTACATACCGATTCTGGTAATGCACTTTGCCATTCCTGATGGTGACCGCGTTGATCATGCCGTCACCGTCAAACCAATGTCCGAATTTCTGACCGCCAATGCTATTGCGGCCCACGCAGTTGAGGAACAGGGTTCCCGCGATATCCGTGGGCACTTCACCTATGATTGTCGCCGTATCGATCCAGCCACTGGACTCTGTATTCAGTGTGGCATAGCCAGTCTGTTCACACCCCTGCTCGACGCGGGGCTCATGGGGCAGCTGAGGCATTTGCGGTGCGTTCATCCGGGAACTCCTTGCGCCTGAGCGCGTGGCTGCTGATGCGAGAGGGGCGATTTGGCAGTTGCCCCGGGAGTGTCTGCTTTGATCATAGTACGGGCTATCGCCGGGTGTCCACTGGGCATCCAGCTACACGCTCAACTAGCCCAAAAAATAGTTGCCGACGGTGTCATATAGGCTCGACACTTAATACACTAATGACACAAACACCATGTGGAAAGACCTATGAAGACGCTCACAACCAGTATCGCCCGTTTTCTCACCCTGACCATACTTACGCTGACGCTGCTTGCCTGTGGCGGAGGGGGCGGTGGCAACGGTGGTAATGGCACAGAGGAGCCCACGGATCCGCCACCGCCACCGCCATCCCCTCCACAGGAACCAATCACCGCCACAGAGGCTGCCCGGTTCCTCAGTCAGGCCACGTTTGGGCCCAACAGCGCTGCCATTGAGGCCGTGGTCGCCTCCAGTGCCGAGGACTGGTTTCGCGCAGAACTGGAGAAGCCCGCCTCCCTGCACCTGGATGACGTACTCAGTTTCTTTCCGCCTGACGGCAGTTTTCGTGACGAACAGGGCATGCTCATGCCGGAGTTGGTTTTTCGTGCCTCGGACTCATTTTGGCAAAAGGCCGTTGAGGGGGACGACCAACTACGCCAGCGCATGGCCTACGCACTGTCACAGATTCTAGTTATTTCTGCTGAAGGCACACTGGACGGCGCCCCACAAACGGTTGCAGCCTATATGGATATCCTGACGCAGGGTGCTTTTGGCAACTATCGCGACCTGCTTGAAGAGGTCACCTATTCACCCGCTATGGCGGTATACCTCACCTATTTGCGCAATCAAAAGGCCGACCCGGTCACAGGCCGCGTACCCGATGAAAACTATGCCCGTGAACTTCTGCAGTTGTTCACCATAGGCCTGCTGCAACTCAACCCCGATGGCACGCCTACCCTGGATGATCAGGGACAGAGTATTGAGTTGTACGACAATACCGACATCACAGGCCTGGCCAAAGTGTTTACCGGGCTGAACTTCCCCGGCACTGCGTTTGACTCATCGCTGCGTTTTGTACCATTGGAAGCCTATTACCAGCAGTTAGTGGTGTTTGATGCCTTTCATTCTGACGAAGAAAAGAATTTCCTGGGCACCAACATTGCCGCGGGCACAGGCGGCGAGGCCACCCTTGACCAGGCGCTGGATACCATCTTCGGGCACCCCAACGTCGGCCCTTTTCTGGCACGCCAGCTCATTCAACGCTTCGTAACCAGTGCGCCAACACCAAACTATGTTGCAAGGGTGGTCGCTGCCTTCGATGCAGGTGACTTCACGCTTCCCGATGGCAGTAGTGTCGGCAACGGCGCGCGCGGTGATCTTTCTGCCACGCTTGCGGCTATCCTGTTTGACGATGAAGCACGCAGCGCTGCATCGACGGAGAATATTGCCTTTGGCAAGCTGCGCGAACCGGTTATCCGCTTTACTCACTGGGCCCGCGCCTTTGAGGTTAATAGTGCCGATGCCAGCAATGAAACAATACTGCGCTATACCGGTGGTTCCGATGCACTAGGCCAGCACCCCTATCGATCCTCCTCTGTTTTCAACTTCTACCGCCCTGGCTACATCGCCCCGGGTACCGCAACGGGAAACGCTGGACTAACCGCTCCGGAGCTGCAAATCGCGAACGCGACTACAGTGGTCGGTTATCCGAACTTTATGACCCTCTTCGCCTTCGGGCTTACACCACAGAGGGACCGACAGATTTCGCAGGCATTCATACCAAGCTACTCCACCGAAATTGCCCTGGCCGATGACAGTGATGCTCTACTTGATCATCTCGACCTGCTGCTTACCCACGGCAATCTACAGACGGATACGCGGGCACGGATCGCCGAAGTACTGGATTTTTTACCCCCGGACAGCGACGAAAATCGCCAGCTGCGTGCCCAATTTGCAAGCTTCATGATAATGACCGCTCCCGAATACATCGTACTGCGCTAGAGGCCGCCCGCCCAACAGGAGAAACCTATGCATTCCCGACGTAATTTTCTGAAGATGTCTGCAGCCGCGCCACTGGCCCTGTCGGGCACATCGCTGCTCAGCAGTATGGCAAGCATGAATGCTCAAGCCATCGACACCGGCGGCTACAAAGCGCTGGTCTGCGTTTTCTTGTTTGGTGGCATGGACTGCCACGACACTGTGCTGCCATACGATCTGTCTTCCTATAACAGCTATGCGGATATTCGTTCTTCTCTGCTGCAGTCTTATGCAGCACTGCCTGGGGGATCCTCCCGGGTGCGCAATGCGCTACTGCCGCTGGCACCGACGAGCGCCAGCTTTGACGGTCGACAGTTTGCCCTGCCACCGCAGATGAGCGCCATGCACCAACTGTTTGAACAGGGCAATGCCGCCATTGTCGGCAATGTAGGCCCCCTGCTGGAACCCACCACAAGCGCCAGCTTTAACGCTGGGGGCATGTTGCCCAAACGCCTGTTTTCGCACAATGACCAGCAGTCCACATGGATGTCATTTGCCCCGGAGGGCTCACAGCTTGGTTGGGGCGGCCGCTTCGGCGACGCGGCCGCAGTCGCAGCGGCCAACAGCGAAAATATTTTTTCCCAGATTTCACTAGCAGGTAACACGGTGTTCCTGTCTGGTGAACAAGTCGCGCCATACCAGATAGGCGCTGGCGGCGTGCCGTCGATCCGCTTGCTGGATAGTAGCGTTCCCGCGCCTCTGGCCGACATAATGCGTGACCATTTCACCTCCGTTGGCTCCCAGCGCAGCAATCTGTTCGAGCGGGACTTTGTTGATCTGACACGCGTTTCCTTCGAAGCCAATGATTTGCTCGACACAGCGCTGCAGGGCGCACCCAGTTTTGATACCGTGTTCCCGGCCAGCCCGCTGGGCGCTCAACTGGGGGCCGTGGCCCGCACAATGTCAGTACGAGACGAGCTGGGTGTTGCCAGGCAAATTTTCTTCGTGGCGCTGGGCGGCTTCGACACTCACTCTAACCAGGCCGAAGACCTGCCCGGTCTGCAACAAGACATCAGCGATTCAGTGGCGGCCATGTTCAATGCCACACAGGAACTTGGCATTGACCAGGACGTGACCATATTCACTGCCGCAGACTTTGGCCGCACGCTAACGGTAAACGGCGA
Organism: Bacteroidia bacterium; assembly: GCA_047609575.1. GTDB lineage: Bacteria > Pseudomonadota > Gammaproteobacteria > Pseudomonadales > Halieaceae > Marimicrobium. Next base: position 17,676 of record JBLFXU010000011.1, read on the forward strand.
CGGCACAGATCACGGCTGGGGCTCGCATCATTTTGTCGTGGGCGGCGGCGTGCGCGGCGGCGACATTTACGGCGACATCCCAGTAGCGCAATTGGGCCATGCACAGGATTCAGGCAATGGCCGCTTAATTCCATCGGTCTCTGTGGAGCAGTTCGCGGCACCTCTGGGTAGCTGGTACGGGCTGAACGATGCTGAAATCGCCAAAGCTCTACCCGGTCTGGCCAATTTTCCTGGCGGCGGCCTGGGGCTGTTCTAATACCATGTATCTGCCAGCAACAAGCCGGGCGTACAATGGGCCGAGGACAACCGCCGGAGCCTCCACAATGCCTCGCCCTATCATAGACACGCTACAGAGCCACCACAGCGACAGCTGGGGCTGGGCACTGGCGTGCTGTGACTGGGACCAAACGCTGGCAGAGGACACGCTACAGGAAGCCTACTTGCGCGTGCTGGATGGGCGGGCGCATTTTCGCGGCGATTCCAGCGAGAAAACCTGGTTTTTCTCTGTCGTCAGGCGCGTCAGCGCAGAGCAGCGACGCGCACACTCAAAACTGGGTCGCATCGCCACAAGGATGTTCGCAGCCAATTCTACTGTCGGTGCGGAACCATCGCCCAACACTCCAATGAATAATCTGGACAAGGACGAATCGCGGCAGCAGCTCTTGCAGGCCTTACAAAAATTGTCACCCCGGCAACGTGAAGTACTGCACCTGGTGTTCTATTGCGGCCTGACGCTGGAAGAGGCCGCCTCCACACTCGCGTTATCCCTGGGCTCTGCCCGAACCCATTACCACCGGGGTAAAACACAACTGGCACTACAGTTGGAGATAGAAAATGAATGACCACGACCTACAATCAAACGCATCGGACGCGCAACTGGAGAGTTACTTCCAACGACTGCGCCGCGCCGAACAGGCCAGCGCGCCGAATATTCCCAGTAGCGCCACGACCAATGTAGTGGCACTCGCGCCATCTGCACGCAACATCTACCGATCTCTGTCACAAATGGCCGCCGCCATTGCTGTGCTGGCTGTGGGTATAGGCCTGTTTGTACAACAGCCTTCGGAAGACCCCGCGGCATTGTACTCCGACATTATGTCCGGACAGTCCATGCAGACCGATGCATTGATGCAGGTTTCGAGCAGCGTATTACCTGCCGTTTACGACCTGCCGCAGCTGTATGACACCGGTTTCACTTACGATACCGATGCTCTCATTAACTTATGACAGGAGGACTCAATCATGAAGCAACGTAAATGGTTGCCCTTTATCGCACTGCTGTTTTGCATCAGCGGCGCCTTTGCTCAGAACATGCAGCCCCACGGCAACGACAACCGAGAACTGCTACGCATGGGCTTGTATCCACCCGATGTCATTATGCGCCAGCAAGAACGACTCGGTATCACCAAAGATCAGCGCAAGGAAATCGCTGCCTTGGTGCGCGAATTTCAGGGACAGATCACCGAGTTGCAATGGAACCTGCGTAGCGAGCAGCAGAAACTGCATAGCATGCTCAACGAAGAGCGGGTAGAGGCAGCTACCGCTCTGGCCCAGGTAACACAAGTGTTGAATATGGAGTCAGAATTCAAAATTGCGCACTTCGAGCTGCTCATTGCGATCAAAAATGAACTCACCTCTGTCCAGATCGAACAGCTCGACAGCGTGATACGACGCCGCCTTTCCGAGCCCCGCTAGCCCGACCAGATCAACGCGTGCCCTCGGGGATTGGCCCGGCACGCGATAAATCCCCCACCACCGCAAACGCCCACGCACCACTTCCCCAGGACGCGATGCACATTGGTTGCTCGGCATCAGTTTTTGGATGCCCAGGACACTTACCAGATCTAGCGGTTGGCCGTACTTGCAAGGCCGGCATGCGTCAATTTTGTAGGCACTCCAGCACCAAAAATGTCAGTATGTCCGGGTATAGCCTAATTACTGGAGCCATGAAGATGAATACAGAGACCGTTGTTATAACAGGTGCCTCATCAGGTATAGGTGAAGTGTTGGCAACAAACTTTGCCCAGGGGGGCTTTGACCTCGTGCTGGTTGCGCGCAGTGAGAACAAACTGGAAATGCTGGCGCAGAAAATTAAGACTGAGACTCAGGCAAAAGTGTGGGTCGAGCCCGCTGATTTATCCCGGCGCGGCGCCGCGAAAAAACTGGCTACAACATTAAGCAAGCAAGGCATAGAGGTAGACATCCTGGTCAACTGTGCAGGCGCGCTCGAGCACGGCAGCTTTGTCGATTTACCGGGCAGCTCTCACCAGGGCCTGATCGATCTCAATATTAGTGGTCTGACGAGTATGTTGACCCAGTTCATTCCGCCTATGGTGGCGCGAGGTAAGGGGCGTATTCTTAATGTGGCTTCTATCGCTGCCTTTCAGCCGGTACCCAGCCTGGCCACCTATGCAGCAACCAAGGCTTATGTACTGTCTCTGTCAGAGTCACTG